>NZ_WEZF01000003.1:300000-403947 GCF_009177065.1 Tautonia marina | reverse complement strand
TGGACCCTCCGATCATGGCCAAGCCCCTTTCGCCCCGACAGCTCGACGCCAACCGCCGCAACGCCCGGAAATCGACCGGCCCGAAGACCCCCGAAGGCAAGGACCGCTCGCGACGCAACGGCCTGACCCACGGCCTGGCCGCCCGCGTCGTCCTGCCCGACGACCTCGGCGCCGATCTTGACCAGGCCCTCGACCGCTGGAACCATGAGACCGGACCCGACAACGTCGTCGAGGAACACCTCGTCCGACGCGCCGCCGTCGCCTCGGTCACCCTCGACCGCCTCGACGCGGCCCGCGAATCGACCCGCGCCGAGTCGGCCCGCGACGCCGTCCAGACCTGGGAACGCCGCCGCCAGGCCCGCGCCCGACGCAAGGCTCAGGACCTCGCCCGCGACCCGGTCGGCACCGTCGCCGATCTCGAAGCCTCCGCCTTCGGCTGCGACTGGCTCATCCGCCAGTGGGAACAGCTCGACGCCCCCTTGCGGCTCGGCACCGCCTGGACGCAGACAACCCTGCTCCGCGCCCAGCTCCTGCTCGGCCTGCCCGCCGAACACCCCGGCCCCGACGCCGAAGCCCCCGTCCGCCAGTTCTGGCGGCTCGCCTCGGCGATCACCCCCGACCGGCTCGCCCCGCTGCCGCCTCGGGCCGACGATCCCCCCCTGCCCCCCGATCCCGCCGCCGCCCGCGCCTCCCTCCGCGCCGCGATCGCCGCGCAAATCGCCCGGCTCGAATCCCTCCGCGCCGAGGCCTGGAACGCGGTCGAAGGCCCCGAATCCCACGCCCTGCTGATTCGTTCCTCCGCCGCCGACACCTCCCCCGACGGCCAGCTCCGCCACCGCTACGCTCGCGACGCCGACCGCTCCTGCAACGCCGCCGTGCGGCTCTATCTGAACCTCCGCGACCGCCGCCGCCGCGAACTGCTGGCCATCGCCAAGGAAGCCCGCCAGTGCGACACCCCCCGCGCCCCCGTCGGCGGCGGCTGGTGGCGTGAAGCCGACAGCGCCCCCGCCCCCCCCGGCTTCACCCGCCTCCCCGTCCCCTCCACCGAGGCCCACACCTCCCCAACCCTCGCCCCCGGGTGCGGGGGAGAGGGTGGCCGCAGGCCGGGTGAGGGGGCCGACGCCCCAACATACTGCGACGCACCAGCAGAACCCCCCTCCGACACTGCAGAACGGCACTTTCACGAAAGCATTGCCACAACGTTTCCTTACGCGGAGTTTACGCTCTCTTCCGCTCCCAGTGCCTTCGTGCCTGGATCGCAGGTCGAGCCACCCCGCAACGCATCTCTCACGCTTGGTTCAATGGTCGCCGACTCCCGCGCCACATCGCCCTCGATCGAATCGGCCCCGATTCCAACGACATCTCCCGAATCGTCCCGACGGAGCGAACCCATTTTATCCGCGAACCCTCGGGAGGGTCCGTGCTGTAACTCTCATGATTCAAGAGACTTAACGCGATCTCTCTCCTGGGGTGTTGACCGCCCACCTCAGCGCACCGACCCCTTGCCAACCCCTCGACTCCCCGGCGATCCGCCGGTCGAACCGCCGGCAAGGTGGGACGCTCGCGGTGAGAACCACCCGGCCGGGCCTCCTTCGCCCCGGCCGGTTCGTCGCCGCTGACCACGCTGCGATGCGCCGTCTTGCGATTGTGCCGCCGTGCTTCCTCAGGGGTTCCAGACAATCAGCCCGGAGAGAAGCCCACCCACAGCGACAAATCTCCCATCGTGACTAAAATCGAGGGCTTGGATTGGGTTCGGCTGCTTCTTGAACCGGTGAGTTACCTGAAGTGTTTTCCAGGCTCTCAGGTTGACCTCTCCCTCCGAGGTTCCCACGGCAACCGTTGTCCCATCGGGAGAAAGTGCGAACGAGGTCAGCCGATGATGCTCGTCGAGCAGGACCTCCGATTCCTCCTGGTTCAACGCCCACCTTCGGAGCTGTTGGTATCCGACATCCAGCCAGAGCACCTGATCATCGCCGGGCAGAAACTCCAGGGTTCGAACAATACTGCGCGGAGCCAAGCGCAACTGCTGCCGGGGCTCGCCGCTCGGAAGGTCGAAGACCAGGAGCCTTCCCCCCTGGGAGTCGAGTCCCGCCGCCGTCACCGATCGGGAATCGGACGACACGTCGAGGGCCGTAATCATTCGGAATCGTGTTTCGTGAACCTTACGCAACTGTCCCGACGCCACATTCCACAGTGAGAGGCTTCCCGTGACATCTGCTGAGACCAGCGTCTTGCCGTCAGGCGAGAATTCGAGAACCGAGATCGACGCCTCCCGATCATGCAGGGTTCGTGTCCGCGTCCGAGTCTTCAGGTTCCAGAACACGATGCGACCGTCCCAGGTTCCCCAGGCCATGAGGTCCCGATTCGGCGAGAAGGCCACACATTTGATCTTCTGGTCCCTTCCCCCCCACTCATCCCAGGGGCGATCCTCCGGAAGCTCCCAGAGCGTCAACCGGCCACTCGTATCGCACGAGGCGATCTTCAATGCCACTGGAGAGAAGCAGAGCGACTGGATCGGAGTGGACGGCGCCTTCAGGGACCGGACATTCTTCAAAGATGGGCCAGAGCGTTCTCCGGTCATGACGAACAGAACGACCAGGCTGGTCATCCCCGACATCAGCCAACCGTTCGTCAGAAGCCTGATTCGCCCCGTTCTCCCGATCGACTGCGCAGGACGGCGAATCCCTTCCGGGATCCCAAAGCCCTCACAAGATCGTCTTGGATCTTCCATCGTCACTCCTTTGCATCAAAGCATGGGAGATCAACCCTCTAAGATTGCCCCTCCAAACGAGGAGCAAAACCGCGACACATTTTCAGCGAATCATCACACACATGCATTCGCCCTCGCGCGTTTGCAAAGGCGGCTCATCGGCACGCATGTCACAATGGCCCCGAAGGCTCGGGCGATTCCGGCCTTCGAGGCGCCTCGTCAAAAAAAAAGACCCCAACCCGATCGATCCTTACACCCGCCGTTGCGCCGGATCAAGACCGGACCGCTCGATCCGGCCCGATTCTGAAGCGGTTCCTCGTCATCCCGACGCGGTCAAGTCGGACCCGGCCCTGTCTCGTTCTCTGTTCGTTTGATCAGAAGGTATAATGGACCAAGGGTGTTGCGTCCGAAGGAGCGATCGAGATGGGAATGATCCGGGAACTGTCGCCGTCCGTCGTCAACCAGATCGCCGCCGGCGAGGTGGTCGAGCGGCCTGCGAGCGTCGTCAAGGAACTCCTTGAAAACGCAATCGACGCCGGGGCCACCCGCATCGAGCTGACCGTCGAGCGAGGTGGGCGCGACCTAATCCGGATCGCCGACAACGGCACCGGGATCAGCCGAGAGGATCTTCCCCTCGCCTTTCGTCCCCATGCCACAAGCAAGCTCTCCGAGGCCGACGACCTGCACCGCATCCGGACCCTCGGCTTTCGAGGCGAGGCCCTGGCCGCCATTGCCGAGATCTCCCGGGTCCGCTGCCAAACCCGCTCGGCCGATGCCGAGGTCGGCTCGGAGCTGGCGATCGAGGGGGGTGAGCATGCCGAGATCCGAGACTGCGGCTGCCCCGTCGGCACGGTCATCGAGGTCCGCAACCTGTTCTTCAATACCCCTGTTCGCCGCACCTTCCTCAAGGGAGACTCGACCGAAGCTGGTCACGTGGCCGAGATGTTCACCCGGATCGCCCTGGCGCACCCGACCATCCACCTGACCTTCCGCTCCGGTTCCAAGACCCTGCACGACCTGCCCCCCGTCACCGGTCTCAAGGATCGGGTCGCCGTCTTCTTCGGTCGAGAACTGGCCGACGCCCTGCTCTGGGTCGAAAGCGAGGTGAACGATATCCACCTCTGGGGATACGTCGCCCACCCCTCGCAGAGCCGATCGAGCACCAAGGGGCAGTACCTCTTTGTCGGCGGCCGTTTTGTCCGCGATCGCTCCCTCGGGCACGCCCTGACCGAAGCTTATCGCGGCCTGCTCATGGTGGGTCGCGTGCCGGTCGCTTTCCTTCACCTCGATCTTCCGCCCGAGGAGGTCGATGTGAATGTCCATCCCACCAAGGTCGAAGTTCGCTTCCGAGACTCCCAGCGCATCTATGGTCAGCTCCTCCGCACCGTCCGCCAGACCTTCCTGACCAGCGACCTGCACAGCCGACTCCAGGCTCCGCCTTCCCGTCCCGAGCCGAACCCCCCCGGTCCCGCCGAGTCGGGTGCGGTGGGGGGGCCATCGGCTCGGGACCCCGGTTTCGCGCTCCGGTCCGATCCGATCGACCGGCAGACGGTCGCCTCCTGGTTCCCCCCCTCCACGGGGGCGGCTTCGGCTCCTCCTCCGCCCCGACCGAGCAACCTCGACGACCTCCCTCGCCGCGAGGAGCCCGAGTGGGCGAAGTCGCTGCCACCGACCCCGACCCCGTCGCCCTCCTCCTCCTTCGACGAGTTCGCCGAGGAACCGGCGAACCCTCCCGCCGAATCAACCGAGCCGACTTCGGCGGTTTCTGCCTCCGAGCTTCCTGCCGTGTCTCCGGCGTCGACGACCTCCGGCGTCCCCGTGCAGAATGTCGGCGGCCTTCCTCCCCGAGCAATCCAGGTCCACGACAGCTACCTGATCGCCGAGACCGAGGACGGGATGGTGGTGATCGACCAGCACGCCCTGCACGAGCGCATCCTGTTCGAGGAGTTCCGCTCCCGGGTCGAACGCGGTGGGGTCGAGTCGCAGCGTCTGCTGGTTCCCGAGCCGGTCGAGCTGGGAGCCGATGAGGCGGCCGAGGTCCTCGAACGCCGAGACGTTCTGGCCAGGCTCGGCCTGGAGGTCGAGCCGTTCGGCGGCGGAACGGTTCTGGTCGGCAGTGTTCCGGCGATGCTCGGCTCGGTCAGTCCCACGCGATTGCTCCGCGATCTGGCCGATCAACTGGTCGGCCGCCCGGTTCCCCCTTCGGCCGACGCGGTTTTGAACGACGTGCTGAGCCTCATGGCCTGCAAGGCCGCGATCAAGGCCGGCCAACGCCTATCACCCGATGAGGTTGCGGCCCTGCTCGCCCGGCGCCATCTGGTCACCGACGCCCACCATTGCCCCCACGGCCGACCGACCGCTTTGATCTTCACCAAGGAGGAGCTGGAAAAGCAGTTCGGCCGCGTCTGACCCTCGCGCCGATGCTGAGGAGTTCCGATGACTTTCGCCTTCCCGGTTGCCGTCGTATGATGAGACCATCATTCCCCTTCACGGGCGGCGGTCGTTTCCTGGGTCACCGTCGACATCGTTTGCCCGATCAACCTTCCCTTGATGACTGACTGAGCCGGAGCGTTTCCCGATGATCTGCGTCACCCTCGGCCGAGGCCGGCACCGCACGCTGCTGGAAGAGTGGGGCCAGGCCGCCGAGGCCGGTGCCGAGCTGGTCGAGCTGCGCATCGACTGCCTTCGCAGCGAGATCAACCTCAAGCGCCTTCTGACCGACCGCCGCACCCCGATCGTCTTCACCGTGCGCCGAGGAGCCGACGGCGGCCTTTGGCGGGGCAACGAGGAAAAGCGACTGCTCTTGCTCCGCGAGGCGATCGTCACCGGCGTCGAGTACGTCGACCTGGAGCTGGACATCGCCAGGTCGATCCCTCGCTTCGGCAAGACCAAGCGGATTGTCAGCTACCACAATTTCCGCGAGACCCCCGCCGATCTGGATGCGATCGCCGATCAGGCCCGAGAGGCCAATGCCGATGTGATCAAGATTGCCACCATGGCCAAGTCGGTCGGCGATGCGAGCCGCATCCTGGAGGCCGCGGCTCGGTCGTCGGAGAAGGTCCCGACGGTCGGTATCGCCATGGGGCCGCTCGGGGTGTTTACCCGGGTCCTGGGTCGCAAGTTTGGCGCACCGTTCACCTATGCCGGCTTCAACCCCGAACGGATCTTCGCCCCCGGCATGCTCCAGTTCGACGAGCTGCACCGCGATTACGGCTACGATCGAATCAACGCCGAGACCGAAATCTATGCCGTCATCGGCGACCCGATCGCCCATAGCCTCAGCCCGGCCGTCCACAACGCCGCGTTCCAGAAACTGGGAATCAACGCGGTGTATGTCCCGCTCTTGATCCCAAACGGGAAGCTCAAGGATTCGCTCGATGTTCTCTCATGGCTTGATTTGAAGGGAATGAGTGTCACGATTCCCCACAAGGAGGCCATCCTCCCCTTGCTTCGCCAGGTCGACGGCGCGGTCGATCGGCTCAAGGCGTGCAACACCGTCGTCATCAAGAACAATGTCTGGACCGGCCACAACACCGACTACCACGCGGCCATGAGCGTCTTGGAGGAAGCCTACGGCGGCTCGACCAGTGACGAGATGAGTGTTTTGATGGACAAGCAGGTGCTGATCCTCGGCGCTGGCGGTGTGGCCCGGACGATTGCCTATGGCTTGACCCGTCGCGGTGCCGGTGTCGCCCTGACCAACCGCGACGATGAGCGCGCGGCCCGCGTCGCGGCCGAGGTGGGGTGTCGACATATCTCCTGGGCAGCTCGGGCGAGCACTCCCTGCGACATCCTGATTAATGGAACCCCGGTGGGGATGCATCCGAACGTCGATGACTCGCCGGTCCCCCCCGCGGCCTTCCGCGCGGGGATGGTGGTCTTCGATACGATCTACCATCCCGAAAACACGATGTTCCTGAAGCTCGCTCGCGAGCGCGAGTGCAAGACAGTGACCGGAGTGGATATGTTCGTCCGGCAGGCGGAACTCCAGTTCGCGCTCTTTACCGGCCGGAATGCCCCGACCGACCTGATGCGACAGGTGGTTGCCCGGAAACTGGGAGTCACCCGCGACTGAGCTTCAGGAACCGGTAGTGGTTCGGTTCAGCGATCCTCGACAATCGGTTGCCGCTGCATCGCTTCCAGCCCCGCTCCCCAGGTGAAGCGGTGCAGCCCGCCGGACCATCGGGAGTGGGGTGCCACCCCATCCGGCCCGATTGTCACCGCCGAAGCTCCCACAATCACCCCGAAGCCGACCGCCAGCAACCACGGCCACCACCCCCGCCAACCGATCGCCGCGTGTTCCTCCTGGAGCCGGACCATCGGACGACGGACGACGAGCATCCCCAACGCCACGAGGGCACCCATCGTCGAAACGACTAGACCGGTCAGAAAGCCGGCCGGTCGATATTGGAAGACGATCTCATGGCCCCCCTCGGGAACCAACACGGCCCGGAAGTTGACGTGGGCCGGGCGAATTGGCACGGCCTGGCCGTCGAGCGTCGCCGACCAGCCAGGGTCGAACGTGTCGGCCAGAAACAGGTACGAATCGCTCGTCGATTGCGTTCGGATGACCACGCGCTCCGGGATCTCCTCGATGATTTCGGCGGTTCCCGAAGGCTCGGCGTCGATCGGCAAGGGGCGGTCAGGATCTTCAACGACCAGTTGATCCCGGATCGCCGGGCCCAGTTCATTGAGCAGCGCGACGGCCTCGTCCTCGTCGCTCGCGTAGATGGGACGGCCCATCAACCGAGCGCGCGGCAGTCGGTCGGGGTTCGAAAAGACGTAAGCCGTCCCGATCTTTTCCGGAGGCGGCCAGTTTGCCACCTGGCCCGAGAATCCATAAAGCAGGTGCGAGACGCTGGCGACGGTCGATTGCTCGACCACTTCGACCGTCGCATCCATGTAGCGTTTCCAGCGCGAGGGGATCATCGGGGTTTCACCCATCAACGAATCCAGACCGAAGACGGGGGGCAAGCTCCAGGCGAGCGTATCCCGAACTGGCATGAAGTCGATCGGGAACGAGGCGTAACCAGGCTCTCCGGCCGAAAAGCGTCCAAATCCCGAAACGCGTTGATGCTCGGGGTCGGCCAGGATGAACTCGGCCGACTCGGGCGGAACAGTCCAGTAGCTTGGGTCGATAGTCGGGGCATCGTGCCAGTGCGAGCCGAACAGGTCGGCCATGACGAGCACGGGCAATGCCGCGGCCAGCAGTGTCCGCCGCACGCCCGACGCGCGAGCCGCCCAACCGGCCAGGAGCAGGCCGGAGAGGGTGAGCAGGCCCGTCCGGAGGCCCGCCTGGGTCAGCTCCTCGCCGAGCCATCGGTAGCGGTCCTGGTGGTACGGCTTCGGCCAGGGGTCAGGGACGGCGAAGGCAGGGGCGTAGACGATCGTCATGATCGGAACCGACGCGAGCACCAGAACCATGACGGTCAATCCCGCCCATCGGAGCCGGACGCGGCCCGGTCGGGCGAGACGATCGGCCCCAATCGCCGCCAGAGCCGCCACGGCCAGCGAAACCCACAAGTGAAAGCGCACCGGAATGCGAGAACTACCCAGCACGGGAATCCTGTGCGCGTAATCCATCAGGAAGGTGAATCGGCCGAGCATCAAGAGCGTTCCGACCGTTGCCAGGATCGGCCAGAAGGCCCCCCAGCGGTTGCGGCGTCCCGAAAGGCCGATCACGGCCAGGGCGATTCCGAGCACGCTCATGTAGGTGTTCATCTCATGGTACGGGTAGAACCCGTCCATCCAGTCGGTGTCTCGGGCTCGGGTGCCGTAGGCTTCGCGGAGGACCAATGTGGGCAACAGCTCGGGGCTCCACGAGCCGTAGGTCAATCCTTCCCAGGTCAGACCCTCGGCGCGGGGAGATCGGTCGAGCAGTTCCTTCGAGGGAATCCACTGCACGCTCGACAGGATTGCGCCCATCACCGGAATGCCCGCGGCAACTCCGAGCGCAAACAACCGATTGCGCGTGCCCCGCTCGATCGAGGCGCGATACAATCCATAAACACCCAGGAGCATGCTGGTCAGCAAGAAGTCCTGAAGATGGCCGGCGAAGATCTGGCAGGCCATTGCCAGTCCTCCCAGGGCGACGGCCCGCAGCCGCCCCCCCTGCCAGGCACATTCGAGGGCCCAGACCGCCAGGGGAACACTGGCAAGGGCGTTGACCATGCTCGTGTGGATCAGATGCGCCCACATGAAGCCGCTCAGGCCGAAGATCGCCCCGCCCGTCAGGGCGCCGATCGGCCCAACATGTCGCCGGAGCCAGCCGAAGGTGCCCACACCGGTCAGCCAGATCGAGAAGACCGTATCAAGCCCGAACGCCTTCCAGGTTTCCATCCAGGGGTAAAACAGGTATTTGAATGGATGGAAATATCCGGCCTGGCTTTCGCTGTAGAGCGGCATCCCGCAGTAGAGGCCGGGGAACCATCGAGAGAACCGACCGGCCTTCAGTTCGCTGGCGAAGAAGTCGCGATACGGGAGGTTGATCTCGGTGACGTCGAAGTAGAAGAGCGCCGCCTTCATGGCGACCAGGTCCCAGAAGAAGGCCGCGATGGCGGCCGTCCAGACGAGCAGAGCCAACACGTCTCCCCCGCCGAGGGGGCGGGAGGCTGGGGTCCAGGCGGATTCGAGGGGCCGGTCAGCTTCGATCGGTTCGGTCGCCACGGTCGCGGAGTCTCAGGGGGTGATGAGGGTGATTTGATCCAGTTCGTTCGGGACGCGTCCCTCGCGTCGCCACGATTCGATCAGCATGGCCCGCCAGTCAGGAGCGGGATCGAGCACCACCAGGGCTCCTTGCCTCGGCTCCAGGCCGCTCGACCAGCCTTCAAAGCGGTTGGGGAACCTTGGGGATGGTACGCCGACGACTCGTCCACCCGAGAGGAAGGCAATCCGGTAGACCTTCCAGTAGTCGCCGAACACGTGCGAGGTTCCAGAGGGCAAGACGGTCGCGCCGGCCGGGACGGCGGGTTCTTCGCCGTCGGCAGCCACCGGTTCTTGATCCTGGAACACCACGAGCTGCTCCGACGAGGCAGACGTTCCTCGGAGCAGGTCGATACTGAGCCAGCCCAGGCCGACGTACCACGAGACGACGCTCGCGGTCATCACGGCCCCAACAAGGGCGGAAAGAAACAGAGTTCCCGCCCAGGCGGCTGCTCCTCGTTGGGCAATCGATCGCATCAGGAGGCCAAAGCCGAGCGACCAGGGAACAAGCAAAAAGATGATGTAACGGTAGTTGTCCGAATTGAAAATGTTCCGATTGATCACGAACGCAAGGAGGATCAATCCCGCCGAGATCAAGACCCCTTGTTGTACCGCCCGCGCCGCGGAGCCCGGTGGCGATCGATCCAGAATTAGCCGGGCGATCGCCGCGACAAAGAGCAAGAGGCCGAGGGCCGTGGCATACGGCCCGGCGTTGAGCGAGGGGGAGGGAGCCTCCGGGCCTTTCCTGGTCGGTTGGCCGAGATCGGTGAGCGCTTCCGGAGAGGGTTCCAGGCTGGGAAGTTCGTGGCCGACGATAAGCCGAGGGACGCATTCCATGACCAGAATGCGAGTGTGATCGACCAGCACGTCGGGCTGGAAGATGGGTGTGAATTGCTGGCCGTACGCATCGTACGGATCGGCACGTTTGCCGAGTTCCCGAGGAGCCACGCCGAGGACCAAGCCCAGCACGAAGACCACCGCCGCCACCTTCCCGGCGTTCGACTTGCCACGAACCGACCACGAGACGATCGCCGCCGGCACGAGTCCGGCCAGGGTAACAAGGAACATCGTATCGACATAGAGGCCGAGTCCGCACCAGAGGCCCAGCAAGCCCGATCGCCAGGCCCCTCCTTTTGCGAGACACCCGACCATCCCCGCAAAGGCCGCCGCGTGCCAGGCGAGGGTGAGCAGGTGGCCCCCGGTAATCCGTCCCGAAAGCCAGACCGTTCCGACCGACGAGAAGACCAGAGGGACGATCGCCCAGCAGGCCACCCCCGCGCCGAAGGCTCGCCAGGCCAGGACGAAGGTGGCCGTGATGACCAGGAGCCAGGCCACCAGTCCACCACTGACCAGCGTGGCCGGACTCACTCCCCAGATCAATGCTTGGGGATACGAGAGCAAGACCGGCAGGATGCCCATGTGAGGGGTGCCGGGGTAATGCCATCGCCAGGTGCCGTTGACGGCGTCGAGCAAGGTCAAGCCATCGACGGCGAGGTCACTATCGAGGTGATCGGCCGCCGAGAGGATCAAAGGGATCCTTACGACCGAGGTCCAGAGCAGGCCCATTGCTAGCACCAGCCAAGGCCATCGAGGAGATCGGACGGGAATCGGCGAAGCGTTGGGGGTGGTCATTCGAGAAGCGCCGAAGCGATGAAAGGGCGGGCGAGAATGAGGGAGGATCAACGGATCAGGGAACAGCGCGGTGTGATCGCGGCCGAGGAGGTTCCGTGGCAGGTCTTGCCCGGGTCATCGGGGTTCGCGTCGTCCCGGCTTCGGAGGCTTGCCCCGGTCTCGCTGAGTCGGACCGTCTGCCGGGTCGATGAGGGTGCCGTCGATCCGGAGGGTGGCCAGGATGGTGTCCCAGACCTGGCGGCAGCGAGGGGCATCGTTTTCCCAGAAGTCGAAGGTGATCAAGGGCTGGAGGGTTCCGCATCGAACGAGACAGGTGCGGGAGAAGGCGGGGCGGGCCTCGTTCGGGTCCATGAAGCGGATCTCGGACCAGGCAGCCTCGATCGGACCGCGTTGAAACGTGATGATCTCTCCTCGTTCGAGGACGAACCGGGTTTCCTGTTGCAGGAGCGTTTCGATCATCGACGAGAGCGAAAGCCGACTCCAATCGACGTTCGGGTTCAGGTCGAAGATGGTCATTTGCAAGGTGCAGTCGTCGTCGGGGGGCTGGCGGTCGTGCAGCCTGAGGGTCCCGTGGTCATCGGGAATCACGACCCAGTCGTCCGGGTAGTCGAACGGCACGGCGCTGCGATCCGTCACCAAAACGTCGCAACCGACGCGGGTTTCCCGGCCGTGCTCGTCCTTCAATCGAAGTGGCTTTTTCACCCAATCGGCCATGACGGAAAACTCCGGAAGCGATCGGATCGTGGATATCCGTCAGACGAAGAACTCGGCAACATCGCAGCGAAAGCCGGGGAGTTCGGGAAGCTTCTCGACCGTGTCGTCCGGGCCGAGGACCATCGGGACCGGGTCGGCGGCGCGATCGATCCTCAAGGTCCGACGTTCCGGATACAAGACCCAGACCATGGGGACCCCTGCGTTGAGGTACTCGGAAATCTTTTCACCCAACTTGCCAGGGCGGTCGCTTGGGGAATAGACCTCCACCACAAGATCGGGAACGACGGGGGGAATGCCCTCGACGATTTTCGACTCGGGCAATCGCGCATGAGTGAAGTAGCACACGTCGGCCCCGCGCACCGAATCTGGCGATCGCTCGGTTTGAACGGCAACGTCATTCGTGGCCACGTAACCGTGCCCGGTTTCGATCCCGAAACGTTCGAGGATCATCGCGGTCTTGAAACAAATGCGACCGTGTCTTTGACCAGCGGGTGGTACGTCGAGAATCTCCCCTCGAACAAGTTCATGCAAACCGTCGCCGAGGTCCATTTGCATGAACTGTTCAGCGGTGATCAGGCTGGGCTTGGTCTCGGTCGCCATCGGTTGGCTCCGAAGAGGGGAGAGTGTCCAGGTCGGGTTCGGATTGCGTCAGACGGCGCCGGCCATGGCGTCGAGCTGGACGACGGCGCGGCCTTGCTCCTTGGCCAGGTACTCGCGGCCTTTCTTGATCCGGATGAGATCCCAGGGAAGCACCTCGTCGACGCCTCGGGTGCGGTGGACGTAAAAATCAAGGTCGATGCCGAGATCCTCGAAGGTTTGCCACCAGAGCTGGGGGTTGAAGTGTTCTCGCCAGGCGTCGAGCCGGGCCCCGCGGCGCCAGGCTTCTTCAAGGGCGGGGGCCAGGCGGCGGTCACCTCGGGTGAGGACACCTTCGAGCATACTCGTGTCAATGTCGTGGCACTTGATCTTGACCGATCGCATTGAGACTTTCGATCGCAGGTACTTGTGAGCCCATTCGAAATACTCGCGCCGTTGCATGCCGTTCCATTGATAGGGGGTGGCTGACTTGGGCACGAAGTTCGAGACGCTGGCCGTGACCTCGACGTAGCGGCCGGTTTCTTCCTTGCCGATCCGGGAGATGATCTCGGCCATCTCGACGATGCCATCGAGATCGACCGGCCGTTCGCCTGGCAGGCCGCACATGAAGTAGAGCTTGACCTTGCGCCAGCCGCGTCGGAAGGCTTCGCGGCAACCGTCGTAGAGATCTTGATTTTTGACGGGCTTGCGGATCTGCTCGCGCATGTCGTCGCGGGCAACCTCGGGGGCGAGTGTCAGGCCGCTGCGTCGGCCTTCTTGCAGGAGGGCCGGGATCTTCTTGAGCATCTCGGTGATTCGCAAGCTCGGCAGCGAGATCTTCACGCCGAGCGGGGTGAAGACCTCGCTCATCCGGGTTACGAGTTCCTCGAACTTCGGGTAGTCGCTGGTCGAGAGGGAGAGCAGGCTGATCTCGTCGTACCCGGTGTTCTTGTAGGTCTCGAGCGCGGCGTTGACAATGGTTTCGACCGAGCGATAACGAAGCGGTCGTTTGATGGTGGTACTTTGGCAGAAGCGGCACTGCCAGGGGCAGCCTCGCATGATCTCGATGGCGATGCGATCGTGGGCCGTTTCGACGTAAGGGACGACGGGCCTGGTGGGCAAGGGAGAGGCGTCGAGGTCGGTCTCGACGCATTGACGGATCGAATCGGGCACGTCGTCTCGGGTCCGGACGGTGTCGATCTGGATGCCGTCTTCGTTGTAGATCGGCTCGTAGAAGCGAGGGACGTAGGCCCAATCGACGGTGCTGGCGATCCGGGCGAGCTTCTCGGCCCGGCTGAGGCCCGAGCCTTGCATCGCCTTCCACTGTTCGCTGACGAAGGGGAGGCTCGGCTCGCCGTCGCCGAGCACAAACAGGTCAATGAACGGGGAGATGACTTCCGGGTTCTGAGCGCCGGGGCCTCCGGCGATGACGAGGGTATCATCCGGCCCTCGGTCCTCGGCATGCAGGGGGATGCCGCCAAGGTCGAGCATGGTGAGGATGTTCGAGTAGCTGATCTCGTACTGGAGGGTAAACCCGAGCACGTCGAAGCGATTCAAGGGGGTGAAGGTTTCGAGGCCATAGAGGGGAACCCCGTGGTCCCGGAGGGCGGCCTCGAAGTCGGGCAAGGGGGTGAAGGCCCGTTCGCAGGCCCAGCCGGCCTCGTTCATGATGCTGTAGAGCACCTGAAGGCCGTGGTGGCTCATCCCCATCGCGTAGGTATCGGGAAAGGCGATGCAGACGGAGCCTCGGCAGCGGCGGTGGTCCTTGCGAACGCTGTGCAGCTCACCGCCGAGATATTGCGCCGGCATCTGGACGTTGGGCAGGATCCGGGAGGTCACGAGGTCTTTGAGCGGCGTGTTCAACATCGTGATCGTGCTTCGCTGCGGTCCAGGAAACGCGGCGGGGCGAGGCCGCGGGGATCGGAAGAAGCAGGGATCGCCGCCCGGAGCGTCTCCCATTGTGAGGCGCACTCCGAACCATCCATGCGATCAACGGGTATCCCCCTGCTTCGGAACCATCATACCCGGCCGAGCCTCGGTTTGGACAGTTCCTGTGCCTTCGGCTCGCGAGTGGCGGTTGCTGGTCGATCGAAACGATTTTCTTTCGATCGGCGCGAAGAATGCGTCGCCTGTCGATTCTCAACGGGCACTCTGCGATGATCGGCAGGGGGCTGATCGGCGGTCGGATTCCATCGAGGAGACCACGAAGATCGTCCGCAAGGCCGTCTCTGGGAAGGAATTTTGAGTTCATGAAAACGCCATCGAATCTCCTGATTCAAGTCTGGGACAGGTTGCGGTCGAGCCTCTGGTTCGTGCCCAGCCTCCTTGTCTCGGGCATGATCGCGCTGGCGATTGTGCTGGTTTACGGCATCGGCACACTCAACGAGACGATCGTGGAGTACTTCCCGAAGATCCTGGGCGCCGGGGCCGATGGAGCCCGGGGCCTGCTGACGGCGATTGCCTCGTCGATGATCACGGTGGCCGGCGTGACGTTCTCGATCACGATCGTCGTGCTCTCTCAAACGGCGAATCAGTACTCGCCTCGAATCCTCCCGAACTTCATGAGAGATCGGTTCAACCAGGCCGTGCTCGGGACGTTTGTGGGAATCTTTGCCTATTGTTTGGTCGTCGTCCGGACGATCCGAGGCGGCGACGACGAGTTCGTCCCGTCGCTGGCGGTCTTCGTCAGCGTCGTGCTGGCGTTGATCGGAGTGGGCGTGTTAATTGCGTTCATTCATCATATTATTGCCTCAATTCAATCCGGGCAGATCATTGCCGAGGCGGCCGTCGAGACGCTCCATGCGGTCGATCACCTCTTTCCCGAGCCGATCGGAGAGCCTCTACCGGAGGACGGTGATCCTGCGATCGCCCGATTCCTCGGAGAGACGGCATGGCTGCCGATTCCTGCCAGGAGGTCCGGCTATCTCTGTCGGGTCGACAGCAACCTGCTGATCGAGCTGGCCGAACGCTTCAACGCCGTGCTTCGTATGGAGTATGCGCCGGGAGATTTCTGCGTGGTCGGCATGCCGTTGGTTTCGCTCGCAAGCGTGCCGGTATCGATAAGCCCGAGGGGGGAGGTTGAGAACCGACGCGTTCTGCTCGACTCCATCGACGGAGAGCAACAGCGCGACGAGGCGAAGATCGATCAGCTCGCCAAGGACCTCGATGGCCTGTACAGCTTCGGCCGGAACCGGACCGTTGGGCAGGACGTCGGCTTCGGCATTCAGCAAATCGTTGACGTTGCCTTGAAAGCGCTCTCGCCGGGAGTTAACGAGACGACGACCGCGGTCACCTGCATTCATCATCTGACCGTCATCAACTCCCGGCTCGCCGCTCGAAAGATCGAGACCCGGCAACGGGCCAAGGACGGCCGATTGCGGGTCATCGCCCAGCGGCCGACCTTCGAGAGCATCCTCGATCAGTCGTTCGATGAAATTCGGCGGAACGCGGAAGGCAATGTCACCATCCTGGAAGAACTGCTTACTGCCATGCAGACGATTGGTGTGTTCGCCCGCGACGAGCATCGTCGTCGGTCCGTGCTGCGGCATGTCGATACGATTGCCGAACTGGCCGACCGGAGTGTGGTGGCACCATCGGATCGCGCCGTGATGGAACCGCGGATTCGGCAGGTCCTCGAATCGCTTGGCGATCCGAACGCAGGCTCCTGGACGATGGGCGCCAAGCCCTCGAACGCGATTGCCCCACCAGAGGGTCGCAACGAAGTCAATGGCTCATGACCGCAGGACGGCAACAGACGATCGCCGTGGGACGGGCGTTTCCCTATGATGGAAGCATCACGTTTGATCGCGGCGTTCGGACGCGCTGGGCCGCTCACGAGGCTTCATCGAGACGATTCACCATGATTCGCCCCGCCCTTCTGTGGTTCGTTCTGATCGCGTCGGCCGGCTGTGCCGATCGTCCCGATCAGACCCCGCCTGCCCAACCGGTCGAGTCTGATGAGGTGGTGTCGGATTCGGCGTCGGTCGGTGACCCGCTGCCGACGCTCCGGGAATCGACTCGGATCGAGACGCACTGATGAGAAACGCGGAGGAGCTGACGTTGGCTGACGATCGCCCCCTCGTGGCGCTGACGATGGGAGATGTGGCCGGAGTCGGGCCCGAGGTGATTGCCCGCGCCTGGCCCGATTCTCCCCTGCGAGACCTGGCTCGGCCGGTCGTGATCGGCTGCGCCGAGGCCTTGCAACGGGCGGTCGGCTCGTGCGGTCTTGATCTGGAGGTCAGGCGGGTCGATCGTCCCGAAGCGGCCGAGCCGAGCGACCGGGTGATTCCTTGCCTGGAGGTTCCGGGGGTCGATGTCCTCGACGTGCCGCTGGGGAAGGTGGATGCTCGGGCCGGTCGGGCGGCGTATGAGTTCCTGATTACCGCCATTGATCTGGCCCTCGCCGGTCGGGTGGACGCGATCACGACGATGCCGCTGAACAAGGAATCGCTTCACGCCGGAGGGGTTCCGTATCCGGGACACACGGAAGTCCTGGCCGATCGCTGCCGCGTTCCTCGCCACGCGATGATGCTCTATCTGCCCCCTCGAGACGGATCGAGCGGAGGGCTGGGGGTGATTCACGTGACCTTGCATGTCCCCTTGAGCAAGGTGTTCGATCTGCTGACGGTGGATCGGGTGTTTGAGACGATCCTGCTAGCGTCCGACTCGATGCAGCCGTTGCTGGACGGGCGGGCGCCTCGGGTGGCGGTCGCGGGCTTGAACCCGCACGCGGGGGAGCACGGTTTGTTCGGCGATGAGGAGATCCGGATCATCGCTCCGGCCGTGGCAAGGGCCCTGGCCGAGGGGGTGGCCGTCGAGGGGCCGATCGCGGCCGACACCCTCTTTGCCCGCGCCCTCGACGGCGAGTTCGATGCCGTGGTTGCCATGTATCACGATCAGGGGCACGTGGCGCTGAAGACGATCGGCTTCGATCGGGCGGTCAACATCACGCTCGGCCTGCCGATTGTCCGGACGAGCGTGGCGCACGGGACGGCCTTCGACATCGCCGGCATGGGAATCGTGCGGACCGACAGCTTGATCGCCGCCGTCCGGGTGGCAGCGCAGCTTGCGAGGCCGAGGCTCAGCGTCGGATGAGGCGGACCGAGGACCAGTCGGTCGTGATCGCCTCGGGCCAGAGGGATCGGACGTCGGGATCGGCCCAGCCGAGGTCCGGATCGGGTTCCAGAATGACTCGGAGGCGAATCTCCCTCGGCCGATCGAACGTCTCGGGGGGCAAACCGATGACGGGGCCGAGCGCGACCTCGATCGGGCCGAGGTTCTGGCCGCCCGCCCTCTGCTCCGAGGTGACGACCACCTGACCGGCGCTGGCTCGATCGGCGATGCCTTCGAACTCGATCGTGATGCGATGGGCCAGGTCGCTCGGCAAAGGGCCGTGGATCTGGAGCACCGGCGGATCGCGGACGACGAACTCCCCCGGCAAATCCAGGAAGCGAGGTCCGTCGTCTTCGGGAGTCGAGGGAGCCGAGAGACGGATCGCGGCGGCGATTGCCTCGCCCTTCGAGGCGTCGGGCATGGTGAATAGGGCTTCGGGAGCAAGCCGCGGGTCGAACTCGATTTGGAACGGGACGTGAGGCGGTTCGGCCTCCCAGTTCGAGGTGAGGCGAGGCCCGGTCCGCCCTGTGGCCTTGAGGATCAGGCGATGCGGGCCGTTGGTCGGGAAGTCGCTCGGGTCGATCGTGAACGAAGCGCGACCGCTTCCGGCCCGCCAGTCACTCGGCATTTCGAGGGCGGCCCGCTCGGCCCCGGCGACTCGGTGCGACCATTCGAGGTCGTCGGGCTGGATGCCGGGTCCGCCCTCTTTGAGGAACGGTAGGCCGTAGGTGACTTCGATCGGAATGGGAGCGGTCATGGCTCTCGGGTAGCGGCGTCGGGCGCGCCAGCGGACGTCGAACCCTCGGGTGAGGACGGCTTTTTCCTCCTCGGGGATCAGGTCGTCGTGGGCCCAGACGATCGCCAGGGCGCGACCGGCGGCCGATCGAATTTCGGGGGTCGGCCCCTCGGCCAGCAGGCGGAAGAACTCGATGAGGCCGGAGCGGCCGTGCTCGGCGGCGGCGACGATCTCGTCGGGAGTGACATCCGGTTCCGCCAGACGATCGACCGCTTTCCTCGCCCGGTTCGCCATCAAGAGGCGACGGCCGCCGCCGATCAGGACGATCGAGCCGAGCACGAACAGAACGGTCGTCCTCGGGTCGGCCAGCCAGCCCCAGTTGCGTCCGCCCTCGGCCTCGGCCGCTTGCTGTGCGAGCAAGAAGACGGTTTCGATCATCGGTCGTCCCATTCGCCACGTACTCCGAAACCCGAACCGCCGAAGCTCGGTCCGCTTCGCCGCCGAACCAAGGCCGATTGGCCCATTGTAGAAGGGACCGGCGACGATCGGCAGGCCGAGCTGCCGGTGGTTTCGTTCGGAAGCCGATCAGCCGATCCGGCCGAGACGGACGGCGTCGTCGATTTCTTCGGCCGTTGGGAAGCGAAAGTCCTCGTGGCCGATCACCAATCCCGCGGCGGCCGCGGCCCGCCGCGCGGCAAGTTCGATGACGCTGGCCTCGACCTGTCCGGTCTGCCAGCCGGCATCGAGCAAGGTGGTGAGCAGGGTCGAGGCGTAGGCCTCTCCGGCCCGGTTCGTGTCTCGGGGGGGATGATCGCGGGGGAAGGCCGGCTCGTGGTGATCTCGAAGGGCTCCGGACGGGTCGTGGAAGCGGACGATCCCGCCATTCGGGCCGTCGGTGATCGAGAGGATCGGGATGATTTCGGCCACCGCCTGCCGATCGGCCAGCGCCTCCCACTCGTGCCGGTTGCAGCAGAGCAGATCGACCCGATCGGCAAACGCGGAGAGCGGCGGATCGGTGTCGGTCATGTTCTTCAAAGTGGGGGCGAAGACCCGGACGCGGGCCGTGACCGATTCGAGGGCCGATCGAACCAGCCGGTTCGTCAACGAGGCGACGATGAGGACGTCGAAACCCTCGTCCCGTGGCCCCGGATAATCGGAGAGTGAGGCGTGGCATCCTCGGAAGCCAACCGGGAGCTTGTCACCGTACGGACCGCTGGTGACCAATAGGGTCCAGTCGGCCTGAACGTCAGGAACCCGGATCGGATGATGCCGGATTCCCTGCTCGGCCAGCATCGAGGCGATGCGAGCCGAGGTCGGGTCCGATTCCGGGCCAAGTGCACTGACCAGGAGCCCCCCCAGTGCCGAGGCAAAACCGGCTCCCATGCCCCCCAGGTCGTCTTGCCACTCGATTCCCTTGACCATGTGAACCGAGGATCCCTTCCCCTGGAAAACGCATCGATCGAGGTCGATCCGCGAGGGAAGCTCCTTCGGCCAGCCTTCGGGCAGCTCGATTTCAAGGTGAACGTCGTTCGGATCGGTCAGGCGAAGGATCGTGCTCGGTCCGCTCTCGCCCGCCCATTTCCCACCGACGCTCAGATCGAGCGGTCCCGCGTTGAATTGGGGAGGCACGAGCGGGCGATCGACCCGGAGCACGCGATCGAGGTAGGCGGGACCGAACACAAGCACGCGACGCGACATCAGAGCGGCACCTCAGGAGCGGGACTCCCCGGGGCGATCCGAGCGCGAACCGATCGCCAGGCCGGGGCCTCTCATGCTATCATCGCTCGGGAACCTCCTCCAGAGAACGAGATCGAAGGACGGAAAGACGTGGCAGACGTGCTCGAAGGGGCCGCCCCCGAGGAACTGGAGCACCCGGTCGATAATGCGCCGGTGCGGTCCTTTGCCCACAACGGAATGACGATCGAAGGCTACTCGCGGGCTGCCGTGCAGACCTACTGGCGCGTGCCGGAGTTGAAGCTCGGGTTCGACCTCGGCTTGCAGCCCTGGAGCTTCATGAGTACGCCCACCTGGTTCGTCTCGCACGGGCATCTCGACCACATTGCCGCCCTGCCGGTCTACGTCGCCCGCCGTCGCCTGATGAAAATGGAGCCGCCGACGATCTACATGCCCAGCGAGATCGTCGAGCCGGTGCATGCCCTGCTCCGAGCCTGCCAGCGCCTCGACCGGGGGAAACAACTGGCGAACGTGGTCGGTCTGGAGCCGGGCATGGAAGTGCAACTCGGCCGCGACCTGATCGTCTCTGCCGTGGCGACGAAGCATACGATTGCGTCGCTCGGTTACATCGTCTGGGAGCGTCGGAAGAAGCTCCTGCCCGAATATCACGGCCTCTCCGGCCCCGAGATCCGCGATCTCCGCCTCTCGGGAACCGAGGTGACGAAGGAGATTCGTCTGCCTCGTCTGGCCTACCTGGGGGACACGAACCCGGTGGGCCTCGACCAGAACCCCGAGGCCTTCGATGCCGAAGTGCTCATCCTGGAAATGACCTTCGTCGCCAAGGGAGAACGGCCCGACCGCATCCACAAGTACGGCCACATGCACCTCGATGACTTCGTGGCCCGCGCCGACCGCTTCAAGAACGCCTGGATCATCGCCTCGCACTTCTCGACCCGGTTGCATCCCGACCTGATCCAGAAGATCGTCACCCGCACCCTCCCCGAAGGACTCCGCGAGCGGGTGAAAATCTGGCTCTGAACCGCGGCGAATCCCGTCGAAGCCGCCGAACCCAAGCGGCGATCAACCGGTCAACCAGACCCAACCCTCGCGGACCTCGACCGGGAGGCGAGGGACCCCCTCGCCTCCTTCGACTCCCAGGCATCGGCCGTCAATCAGGGAGAATCGCCAGCGGTGCAAGGGGCAGACAACCGCCCCTTCCTCGATCCAGCCGTTCCCAAGCGAGGCCCCGGCATGCGGGCAACGATCGTCCAGCGCGACGATCCGATCGCCGTCCCGGAACACCGCGATGACCCGATCCTCAAGACGGACCACCCGCCCCCGGCCTTCGGGAACGTCCTCGAATCGACAGACGGCCACCGATCTCCGCACCAGCCTTGCTCCCTTTGGTCGATCCGGTTTTCTCAGCGAACGAAACCCTTCGGAGTTGCTGATCCGACGGTTGTCTGGGTATCGTAGAGAAGAGTCGATCCCTTCGCTAACAAGTTCCTTGCTCAGAGGACGCCATGCCGTCGCGACGCCGATTTCTGGGGGGCCTGCTGGCCTCGTCGGCGACGTGCTGGGGCTCGGGGTGCAATCTCGGTCGAGAATCGTACGCGGAAACGGTCTGGGGGATTCACGGAACCAAGCCCGGCTGGCTGCAAAAGCCTCGGGTGGCCGCTTTTGATGCCGACGATCTTCTCTACATCGCCGACCTGACCGACCGTATCCAGGTCTTCGATCGAGACGGCACCTTTTTGCGACACTGGCGGACCCCAGACCTGAATATCGACGGCCCGAGTGGATTGACGGTCGATCGCCTGGGGCGCGTCCTGGTGGCCGATACCCATTTCTACCGTATCCTGGTGTATGATCGGTACGGGTCGCTCCTGTTTCAGATCGGCGACGGGATTCAGGGATCGACCCCCGGCCGGTTCGACTATCCGACTGACGTGGTGATCGACCGCGACGGCTGCTTCTACGTCAGCGAGTACGGCGAAAACGACCGCATCCAGGTCTTCTCTCCTGATGGAGAATGGCTTAGACAGTGGGGGGGGCATGGGCACCGCCCCGGTCAGTTTGTCCGACCCGCGGCGCTCGACATCGACGAGGACGATCGCCTTTACGTCGCCGACGCCTGCAACCATCGCATCCAGATCTTCGACACCCAGGGAGAGTTGATCGACCTCTGGGGTTCCCGAGGTTCCGAGCCGGGCCAGATCAACTACGCCTACGATGTGGCAATTGGGCCGGATGGCCATCTGGCAGTCTGTGAGTATGCGAACTGCCGCGTCCAGAAGTTCACCCGAGACGGCCAGAGCCTTGGCACCTGGGGACGCCCCGGTCGAGGCCCCGGAGACCTGAACAACCCGTGGGCGCTGGCGATCGACAGCCAGGGAGCTGTCTCGGTGATCGACTCGAACAACCATCGTGTCCAGCGGTTCCGGTTCTGATTCCGCAGCGATCAGCCCCAAGTGACTGGACTGCCCGGCCGGGATGACGACAGAGGATCTCTTGCCATGCTCGACAGCCTCGGGACGCTCCGGCTCACCTTTCTGGAGCCCTGGTGGTTGCTCTTGATCCCCGTCTTGCTGCCGCCGCTCGTTTTGCTCAGCACGAGGAGTCTGGCGGGTCTGGGGTCAGTGCGTCGGGGGATCGCCATTCTGTTGCGGGGGAGTGTCGTCACCCTGCTGGCCCTTGCGTTGGCCGATCCGCAACTGGTACGCCGGAATGAATCGCTGACGACCATCTTCCTGCTCGACGCCTCGCGGTCGATTCCCGGCGACCTTCAGGGGCCAATGCTGGAATTCATCAACCGGGCGATCAGTCAGCATCAGCGGCCCGGCGACCGGGCCGGCGTGGTCGTCTTCGGCAAGGAGTCGAAGGTCGAGAGCCCCCCTGCCCCGTATACCGAGACGTTGACCGGCATCCAGAGCACGATCGACACCGAGTACACCGACCTCGGCTCGGCGCTGAAGCTCGCGCTGGCGACCTTCCCCGATGATTCGGCCCGTCGGATCGTCGTCGTTTCCGACGGCAACGAGAACCGAGGCACGGCCTACGAGCAGGCGTTGGCCGCCGCCGGACTCGACGTGCAGATCGACGTCTTGCCGGTCGATTACCTGTATGACCGCGAGGTCCTGGTCGAGAAGATCGCCCTGCCCCCCGACGTGAAGAAAGGGGAGACGGTCAACATCAACGTCGTCGTCCGCGCCTCGGCTCCGGCACGGGGACGATTGGAAGTGTATCAAGAGGCCGACAACTCAACGATTCCGATTGATACCCTCGATGATGTCGAACTCCAGCGAGGGGTGAACGTCTTCCGGATCAAGCAAGACATCACTGATCCCAACTTTTACACGTATCTCGCGCAGTTCATCCCTGAGGAAGATCTTCGTCGCGGCTATCGGGCCGACCGGGCCATGAACAACATGGCCGAGGCCTTTACCCAGTACCGGGGTGAGGCCAATGTGCTCCTCATCGAAGGCACGGCAAATGAGCATGAATCCCTGGTCGAGGCCCTGCGATCGAAGGAGCTGGCCGTCACGTCTCTGGCCGCCGGAGATGTGACTGGCGCAGGCCTCGTTGGCGGCGACCCGCTGCCGACCGACCTGGCCGAGCTTCAGAAATACGACGCCATCATCCTCGCCAACGTTCCCAAGGACGCCTTCACCGACCAGCAGCAAGACCTGATCGCCACCGCCGTGGAGGACCAGGGGATCGGCCTGATCATGGTCGGCGGCGACCGGTCGTTCGGCGCCGGCGGCTGGATGAACACTCCCATCGAAAAAGCCTTGCCGGTCGACATGCAAATCCCCTCCCTGAAGGTCAAGGGGAAGGCGGCGATGGTGATGGTCATGCACGCCAGCGAGATCCCCGAGGGGAACTACTGGCAGGCCGTCGTCGCCCAGGAGGCGCTCAAGACCCTCTCCAGCTACGACTACGCGGGCCTGACCTACTGGTCCGGCCAGGAGGCCTGGCTCTTCACCCTCCGCGAGATCGGCCCGTCGAAGCCGGCGATGCTCCGGGCGATCGACCGCATGACCCCCGGCGATGCCCCGGACTTCAACCCCTTGCTCGTCATGTCGCTGCGCGGCCTGCGTCAGAAGACCGACGCGATGTCCAAGCACATCGTCGTCATCTCCGACGGCGACCCGGCGGCACCGACGGCCCAGGTCGTCAACCAGCTCAAGGCCGCGAAGATCACCGTCACGACCGTCCTGACCGCCGCGCACGGCAACGACCTGCGGTCGCTCCAGGTCATGCAACAGCTTGCCGAGGCCACCAACGGCCGCTTCTACAACGTGACGAATCCGAAGGCCTTGCCCCGGATTTACCAGAAAGAAGCACGCTTGATCTCTCGTCCGTTGATCTATGAAGGCCCTCCCCCGGCCTGGAATCCGACGATGGTCTACCAAAGCGAGCCGTTGCTCGGCCTGCCGCAAGACCTGCCGCCGATCAGCGGCCTGGTCCTCAGCAGCGTGAAGGAAAACGAACTGGTCGAGGTACCCATCGTCTCGCCGAACCCGGCGGGGCAGCTCAACCCGGTGCTGGCCCACTGGAATTACGGCCTCGGCCGCGCCGTGGCGTTCACGTCCGACGCCGGACAGAAGTGGGCGACGCAGTGGGCGGGCTGGGAGAATTACTCGGCCTTCTGGTCGCAGGTGGTCCGCTGGGCGCTCCGGCCCGTGGATCGCGGCAACCTGAACGTCGCGCTTCGTCGTGAGGAAGGGCGGATCAAGGTGGTGGTCGATGCCGTCGACGCGGAGAACGACTTCCTCAACTTCCTCCAGTTCCAGGGAATCGTCAATCGCCCGAATCGCCAGCTCGACGCCCCGGGCGAATCGGTCGAGCTGGTCCAGGTGGCCCCCGGCAAGTACGAAGGGACGATCGAGAACGCCGAGGCTCGGGGAAACTACTTCGTGACCCTCGGGTATCGAGGCCCCGACGGGACGCAGGGAATTCGCACCACTGGTCTGTCTGTCCCGTACTCGGATGAGTACCGCGATCTCCGTTCGAACCCCGTTCTGCTCGAAAGCCTCGCCGATGCGACTGGAGGCGAGGTCTTCTCGTGGGCAACCAACCCCGACGGCCGCCTCAGCGGCGAGCGAACCGCCGCGCGGGCCGATGTCTTCCGGCGCGATCCGAACGTTCAGCCCCCGCGTAGCTATCGGCCGATCTGGCACTGGATGCTGTTCAGCGCGGCGCTTCTCTTCGTGGGAGATGTGGGTGTCCGGCGGATTGCCCCCGATTTTGCTCGGATGCGACGGAATGTTGCCGATGCCTTGAAAACCCTGCGCGGCAAGGAGGTCGCCCCGCGAGAGGAATACATCGAGAAGCTCAAGAGCCGAAAGCTGGAGGTCGGCCAGCAGATCGACCGCTCGCGCGGAGCCACCCGGTTCGAAGCTCCCGCCGTTCCCCCGCCGACCGGCAGCCCGACGGCCGCTCCTGGCTCGGCGGCTGATCGGGCCGGTGATCGACCCCGCTCGGCTCCCGAGTCGCGTCCCGGCGGCGGACTCGGCGCTGATGCACCAACGCAGAAGCCCGGCGAGGAGTCGTACACCAATCGCCTTCTCAAGGCCAAGAAGAAGGTCTGGGAAGAACGCGACCAGGACAAGGACAACCCCTCGGGACGATCCTCCTGAGCTGGCTCCCTTCGCGACACCGACCCATTTCTCCGGTCATTGTTTCTCCACCTCGCACGATCCTGCAACCGGAACCGCACCATGAGCGACACCGCAACGAACGACTCGATGGAAGCCCGAGCCGATGCCTTCCGCCTGGCCTACCGCCGCGTCAAGGACGAGATTGGCAAGGTCATTGTCGGGCATGACGAGATTGTTCATGGCGTGTTGACGTGCCTGTTCGTCGGAGGTCATGCCCTGCTCGAAGGGGTGCCGGGCCTGGGCAAGACCCTGCTCGTGCGGACCCTGGCCGACGCCGTTTCGCTCGACTTCAACCGCATTCAGTTCACCCCCGACCTGATGCCGGCCGACATCCTCGGCACGAATGTGGTGATGGAAACGCCCGACGGCCGCCGCATGTTCGAATTCCAGCGCGGGCCGATCTTCTCCCAGATCATCCTGGCCGACGAGATCAACCGCGCGACTCCCAAGACCCAGTCGGCCCTGCTCGAAGCCATGCAGGAGAAATCGGTCACCGTCGGCGGCACGATCCACACCTTGAAGCAACCGTTCTTCGTGCTCGCCACGCAAAACCCCATCGAGCAGGAAGGCACTTACCCCTTGCCCGAGGCTCAGCTCGACCGCTTCCTGTTCAAGCTCGTCGTGGGCTACTCGACGCGAGAAGAACTGGCCACGATCCTCGACCGAACGACCCGAGGTGAAACGCCTCACGCCGAAAAAGTGATTGATGGTGACACCTTGATGCAATGCCAGGCCCTCGTGCGAGAGGTCCTGATTGCCCCTCACGTGCAGGACTACGCCATTCGGCTGGCCCTGGCGACTCATCCCGAAGGACCATTCGCCGTCGATGTGACCAATCGTTATATCCGCTGGGGGACCAGCCCGAGAGGGGTGCAAACCCTTGTCCTCGCCGCCAAGGTCCGCGCCTTGCTCGACGGGCGCTATAATGTCAGCTTCGAGGATATTCGCCGCGTCTACCTGCCGAGCCTCCGCCATCGGGTCTTGCTCAACTTCGAGGCCCAGGCCGAAGGGATTGACACCGATGAATTGCTCTTGAAGGTCCTTGGGGCCGTCTCCGAGAAGGCCGAAGACCCGGTCGCCGCCTGATCGACGCTGAGGGCTTCCCCTCACCCCTTCCCTTCGTGATGCTGCTTCCATGACCAGTCAGCACGACATCTACGACCCTCCTCCGTCCGGCACGTCCTGGTTGCCGCCGAGGAACGAGCCGCTCACCTTCACCCGGGGGGACCTGGCGTGCTTGCTCGTGCTCGGGGGGTTGGTGCTGGTCGGTGCGGTGGTGGCGTTCCTGTTCGAGGTGTTGCTGGGCATTCTCGTTCTGATCGGCGGGTCGCTGGTGGTCCTGGAGAGCTGGTACACGGCACTCGGCTTTCTCAGTCGGAGGCCCACCGACCAGACCTGGCAACGCGTGGTCATCATCCTGGCGGCACTGGTGCCCTGGATTGTCGGCCTGGGACTGTCGGCGGCGCTCATGATCGGGTTGTTCGTGTTGACGGATATCGCGGCGTGAGCATCCCTCGTCCCGCGTGTGGCGTTCGACGATGATTCTCTGTGAATGAAGGCCGACCCCATGTCCACCGCGACTCCCTCTCCGCTGCTCGATCCCGAGTTCCTCACGAAGCTGGAGCAACTCGAACTGATCAGCCGGAAAATCTTCGTCGGCCGCATGAAAGGCGAGCGCCGGAGCAAGCGACGCGGCTCGTCGGTTGAATTTGCCGATCACCGGAATTATTCCGTCGGCGATGACCTTCGTCACATCGACTGGAACGTGTACGGCAGGCTCGACAAGCTGTTCCTGAAGCTCTTTCTGGAAGAAGAAGACCTTCATTTCTACACGCTTGTGGATACAAGCCTTTCGATGGACTTTGGCGACCCGACCAAGCTGCACTATGCCAAGCAGGTCGCTGCGGCTCTCTCGTTCATCGGCCTGGTCAACCACGACCGGATCGTGATCGACTCGTTTAGCAGCACCCTTGAACCGGGGCTTTCCAGCGTCCGGGGCCGATCGCAAATGTGGCGCGTGGTGCAGTATCTGGATCAGCTCCAGGCCCACGGCGGCAGCGATCTGACCGCCGCCGCGCGCTCCTTCGCCATCAAGCACCCTGGCAAGGGGATTGTCGTCGTCATCTCCGACTTCATGGATAAACGTGGTTATGAAGACGCGTTGCGTTACCTGATCGCTCGCAACATGGACATCTATGCCGTTCAGGTCCTCAGCCGCGAAGAGGTTGAGCCCGAGTTGACCGGTGACCTCCGCCTCGTCGATTGCGAGGATGACGACGAGGCCGAGATCACCGTCAGCGCCCCGCTCCTGAAGCGGTACAAGGAAACGCTCGATGCCTACGTCGGCGGCTTCCGCGAATGGTGTACCCGACGCGGCGTCTCGCATATCTTCACGACCAATCACGCCCCTTTCGATAAGCTGATCCTGAATTACTTGCGCGAGCGAGGGCTCGTCAAGTGAGGACGATCGCGGAGACCGGCCCGATGCTGCTGCTGGCACAGGCGAACCCCCTGGGAGGGTTGAACCTCCAGTTCGACCCTCCGGTCCCCTGGTCGTCGGCCTGGGGGCCGACCTTCTGGTCGATCCTGGTCGGCGTGCCGGTCACGATCATCCTGCTCTACTTTCTCAAGCTGCGCCGAAAGCCGGTCCAGGTTCCCAGCACGTTTCTTTGGAAGCGGAGCATGGAGGATCTTCATGTCAACAGCCTTTTTCAGCGCTTAAGACGAAACCTCCTGCTCTTTCTGCAACTGATGGCGGTGTTCTTCGTGCTGCTCGCCCTGCTTGGGCCTCAGATGAAAGGCAGTACCCGCGTCGGTCAGCGCTACGTGATCGCCATTGATACCTCCGCCAGCATGTCCGCGACCGACCTCGAACCGAACCGGCTCGACGAGGCGAAGACCCGCGCCCTCGATCTTGTCGATTCGATGGGGTCGCAAGATCTGGCGATGGTGATCGCGTTCTCCGACACGGCTCGGGTCATCTCGACCTACACCGGTAACAAAGGCCAGCTGCGCGACCGGATCGCCTCCATCGCACCCAGCCGCACCGGGACTTCGCTCCGAGAAGCGCTTGAGGTTGCAGCCGGCTTGGCCAATCCATCGAAGCAATTCGGAGAAGGAGAGATCGCCAGCGAGGTTCAACCCCCCCGACTCATGGTGTACACCGATGGCGGTTTCCCCGATGTCGAGGGATTCAGCCTTGGCAACCTGATTCCCGAAATCGTGGTCCTTGGTCAACCACCGGCCCAGGGTCAATCACTCCCCTCCTCGAACGACGGGGAAACGACCGATCCGGCGGTCCCCCCCTCGAACAATGTCGCCGTTCTCGCCTTGCAAACCGCCCGCAACGAGGAGCGGCCCGACCAGATCCAGCTGTTCGGTCGCGTGCGGAATTACCGCGACGAGCCCGTCGAGACGGTCGCCCGCCTGCTGCGCCACGAGCTGGACGAACCGATCGGCGAGGGCCGATTGATCGACGCCATTGAGGTCTCCTTGCCTGCCCGAGGGTCTCGCTCCTTCAAGTTCGACTTGCCCGACCCTGGCCCGGTGGGGCTTGAGGTCCGGCTCGACCTGCAGGATGACCTCGAACAGGACAATCATGCTTATGCCGCGATTGGTCGACCCCGACAGGCTCGCGTCCTGGTTGTGACGGCGGGCAATCGTTACCTGCTCAATGCCCTGACCACCGCGACCGCCGGCGATGCCGCCGAGGTCGTCGAGATTCGTCCCGAGGATCTCGAAACCGACGACATTCAGCGGGCCTTGCTTGCCGGGCTCTACGACCTGATCGTCTTCGACCGCGTGGCGCCGAGCGATCCTCCCGTGGGCAATACCCTTTACCTCGGCGCCATGCCACCCGGCGAGGCGTTCGAGCAGGCCCGGCCGGTCGAAGCGCCAATCGTGCTCGACTGGGACATCAGCCACCCGATGTTGCAGTATGTCCGCGATTTGCCGCTCGTATTGATCCGAGAGGCCCGCGTGGTGGAGCCGCCGCCTGGCTCAACCACCCTTATCGAAAGTGACAAGGGGCCAATCGCCTTCATCACGCCTCGGGAGGGGTATTCCGATGCAGTGGTCGGCTTCTCGATCTACGGCGAGGAGCGGGCCTTGAACACCGACTGGCACACGAAGCTCAGCTTCCCGGTCTTCCTCTACAACACGTTGCGCTTTCTTGGCAATGTCGAGGAGGGGCTCGGCGATCAGGTGCAGCAACCTGGTCAGCCGGTCGTTCTTCGAGCGGCCCCGACGGTCGATGAGATTACCATTGACCCTCCCCGGGAACCTTCCAGCGATGTCCGCCGCTCCGATCTCGGGACCTTTGTCTTCAACGGTGCGGACGAGCCGGGACTCTACCGGGTTTCCTGGGAAAGTGGAGACGCGATCGAACAGAGTGTCTTTGCCGTCAACCTGTTCGATGCTCGGGAAAGCAATCTTGCCCCTCGGGGGATTCCGCCCGAAGGGGTGACGGGGAGAGAGGCTGAGCCTTACCTCATCAAGATTGGCTATACCGAGGTCGCCGGGACCCGTACCTCGCAACCGGCCCGCCTCGATCGCTGGTGGTGGCTGGCTCTGGGCGCGCTCGGCTTCGTGCTGGTGGAATGGTACATCTACAACCGCCGCGTCTACATCTGACGGCTCCGCGTCGAATCAACCGGGCCCCTGCAAGGTCATCACTCGGGTTGAGGACCGCAACGAGGCGGGCGTTGTCAATCGAGACGAGCTTCGGAGGGTCAATCGGCTGATCTCGGCCGGGCAGTTGATCCGCAACGGGTGCTGCGCGGCGATCCCTCGGGAAACGAACAGGACGGTGGCGTCGCGTTGAAAGAACCCGCAATCATAGCGCCGGCTGTATCGGCTCGGCAGCAAGATCGAGCCGATCACCGGAAGCCGGTACTGACCGCCGTGCGTATGTCCTGAGAGCATCAGGTCGATCCCCTGGCGAGCGGCCCAGGCGAGCGGGTCGGGTGAGTGACTGAGCAGGATCCGGACGTCGGCCTCGGGCATCGCGTGAGGGTCGGGAAGCGGACCCCACGGGTTCGACGTGCCTCCGATCGCCACTCGGGATCCGTCGTCGGTCTCGATGAGCCGCCAGAGCCCTTCGATGACCGTGTAGCCAGCCGATCTCAAGGCGACGAATGCGCCGGAGGCGTTGGTCCGGTAGTCGTGATTGCCCAGAATGGCGAACTGCCCGTAGCGACCTCGGAAACGCCCGAGCAATGGCTCGACCCGGTCGAGCAGCTCTGAGTCGTCGATCAGGTCGCCCGTGAAGACGACGAGATCGGCGTCGAACGCCTCGGCCTGGGCCAGCATCGAGTCGAAGAAGCGATCGGAATACGCCGGTGTCAGATGCAAATCCGTGAGATGAAGTATGCGAAGCCCATCAAGCGACTGCGGCAACCCGGTACGCTCGATCTGCCAATCGGTCAGGTCCAGGTGAAAGGCCTGGTTGCCGGGCAGCCGCAGCCAGAACGAATCCCAGGCGGTGCCGATCAAGTCGTCTCGGGAGACGGATTCGGTCAGGTCGACCCTTCGAGCGTGTCCCGAGACTCCCGTCGGCAAGCGTCGGCGGTATCGGGCCAGCGTGACCAGCGGCAAGCCGACCAGGCCGACCAGGACGCAAAGCATGGTGTAGGCTCGTGCGATGGTCGGCCAGTTCTCCCAGGGGCGGACCAGGAACAGCGCCATCAAGGCCAACGAGATGGACGTGAGGAACGCCAGACAGAGCCCCTTGACCACCCGTGCTGGTGTGCCCTCGGGAACCCCGATCCCATGAAAGACATTGACGGCCAGCACCGCGAGACAAAAATGCCCTACCGCCACAACGACGAGGATCGAGCCATCGATCATGGTTGACCTCAATGTCAGTCAGAGTGTCACAGGTCCACAAAACCTACGCGACGATTGCGAGTCCAGGACAGAGGTTTCGTTTCGGCATCAGCGGGGGGCCGGGGGGAACCCGTCGGCCGGGGGGATCGGCTCAGGGGACCGGACGGCCTGTTCCACGGCATCAATCAGTCGATCGACATGAAACGGCTTGTACAAAACCGTGCGCAATCCTTCCTTGCGCGCTTTCACGATCGAGTGCGTCGGGTCGTAGCCGAAGCCGGTCATCAGGATGACGGGAACCCCCGGTTGCACCTCCCGGATGCGGCGGTACGCCTCGTAACCGTCGAGGTCGGGCAGACGGATATCGACCAGGGCGGCGGCATAAGGGGTTTGGCGGGCCAGAGCGATGGCTTCAAGCGCGTCTCGGGCGGTCTCGACGGTCGCTCCTTGCTGTTCGAGCAACTGGTGGGCGGCCCATCGAATCGATTCGTCGGCATCAACGACCAGGACTCTTGCATCGGCCAGCCGCTTCGGCGGCCGGGCGTTGCGCGAGCCTTCAGGCAAGACGGTCGCCCCGGCTCGACGGATCAAGCCCCGGATTTCCCGGGCTCGATACAGCAGGTGCCGCAGGCGGTTGACGATGTCCTCGTCGTGACCGGCGTAGCGGTCGAGCGCCGTTGTGGCATCGCCGAGGATGTCGTCGAGCGGCAGGGCCAGTTCCTTGACGATCGCCTCGACCGAGGCCCGGGCGGTGCTCACCTTCTCGGCTTCGAGCAGCTCCAGGGTCGTCAGCGCCGACGCGATGTTGCGGGCATAAATTTCGAGGAACTGCTGGTCGCGGCGATCGAAGGCGTTCGGCTTCGGGCTCTCGACGTTCAGGGTGCCGATGACCCGGCCGTGCCGCACCAGGGGCACCGTCAAGGAGCTTCGGGCGTTGATCGCCCCTTCCAGGTAGAGCGGGTCTCGGGTCGTGTCGTCGCAGAGATACCCCTTTCCTGTCGCCGCCACGTAGCCGGTCACGCCGTTCCCGCTTTCCGAGGCAAACAGCTCCCGATCGGCCGCCAGGGGGGTCATTCCTTCGGTCAAGAGGGGTTCGAGTTTGCCCGACGGTTTGAGCAGTCGGATCTCGATAAAATCGAGCCCGAGCAGGTCGCGCATGTGGCGAACGATGTTGAACTTCAACACGTCGATTCGCTCGTCGACCCGAAGGGCGGCCAACTCCTCTGGAGTCAGATCGGCCAGTTCTTCGCCGGCCTTGTTGATGGCGCGAACTTTCTGTTCCTGCAGGACCTCGTCGGTGATTTCTCGGGTCAGGGCGATGAGCGACTGCAACCCGCCTTCGCCATCGAGGATTGGGGTGACGTTCAGCCGGAAGTAGTTGCCGGTTCCCAGCTTCAAGACGCACCCGGCGGGTTGTTTCGTCGCCTGAGATTGCTGAAACGGACAGAGATCCGGCTCGCAACGCTCAGGGAATGCCAGCACCTCGAAGAAGGGCCGGTTAATCGGATCTCCCTCGGTGGCCACCAGATTGCGGAACTCGGGGTTGTACCAGAGCACTCGCTGACTGTCCGGTTCGACCACGGCGACGCCATCGGCGATCGCTTCGAGGATCTCATCCGATTGCAAGAGCATACCCGCCCAGCGCAGCGGGGGAAGCTGCGAGGCGGTCACGAACACCCCCTCGAACTGCTCTTCGCGGAGCAAGTACAGAGCCCGGGCCATACTGCGTGCCTGAACGATCTCGTAAGAGTCGTCAAAGGCCGAGCGAGACAGCCAGGCAGGGTCGGACTCGCGATCGATCACCAGAACACGAGGCTTCTCGGACACGCGAGACGACCTCCTTGGCACCGCAACGCAATCGAACCTCGACGCCAAGCACGCCTTGGGCGCATGGTCTTCAAGCAGATCAATGATCCCCCGATCGAGACTCATCCTAACGCAGCCGAGCCCGATCGGACAAGTCACCTACCGATCCCCCCTGCGGTCCGTGACGCTGCGTTGGCTCCCTGGGTTCCGTCCGCTTGACACGTCCGATTGGCTGGCCTTAGCATCGGCTTCGGTACCCTTCGGAATGCCCGACCGAGACGACTCAAAGGACGCATCCCAATGTCCTCTCCCGACCGCCTGACCGCCCGAGAGGGGGGCCTGCTCGTCATCGACCTTCAGGCGAAGCTCCTGGCCTCGATGCGCTATGGCGACCTGGTCGTGGCCAACGCGGTGCGCCTGATTCAAGGCGCCCGGTTGCTCTCGGTTCCGGTCTGGGCCACCGAGCAGTACCCCGAAGGACTTGGCCCGACGGTTTCCGAGGTGCAGGAACTGGTCCCCGATCGGCCCTCGAAGCGGACGTTTCATTGTCTTGGCGTGCCGGGACTGGAAGATCAGGTGCGCGAGCGAGATCTGCGCCACCTCACGCTGACTGGCATCGAGACGCACGTTTGTGTTGCCCAGACAGCTCTCGAACTGATCGACCGCGGCTTCCGGGTGCAGGTGCCGGCCGATGCCGTCGGCTCCCGAAACTCGATGGACTGGGAGTTCGCCCTGCGACGCATGGAACGCGCGGGGGCCGTCCTGACCACGACCGAGGCGGTTCTGTTCGAATGGGCTGAGACATCCGATCGCCCCGAATTTAAGGCCATCAGCGCCCTCGTCCGCGACTTCATCCCCCCTCGCAAGCGCAAAGACAAGCACAAGGACCGCCCTCGGCCCAAGGATACCGACCCGGACGAGGATGAGTGATCTCCCTCCTCGCGGTCCGTCGTCCCTTGAGACTCGGTCGAGGCGCCTCGCCCGGTTCCCTCGCCCGTCTTCAACCCGTTGACCTCGTTCCCGACCTCTCCGAAGGACCCTTCCCGTGACCACACCTGCCGCCAAGCCGCTGGAGCCCTCTCCCCGAGTCCTGCTCGGCCCCGGGCCGTCGAATGTGCACCCTCGCGTGCTTTCGGCGCTGGGAATGCCGCTGGTCGGGCACCTCGACCCCGAGTTCGTCGCGTTGATGGACGAGATGCAGGGAATGCTCCGCCAGGTCTTCCGAACCGAAAACCCGATGACCCTGGCCGTCTCGGGCACGGGATCGGCCGGCATGGAGGCGGTGGTCGTCAACGTGATCGAGCCGGGCGACAAGATGCTTGTCTGCGTCAACGGCGTCTTCGGCGGCCGGATGGTCGATGTCGCCCAGCGCGCCGGGGCCGAGGTGACAGCCATCGAACGCCCCTGGGGAGAGGTCTTCGATCCTCAGGAAGTGGAAGACGCCATCAAGAAGGTCGGCCCGAAGCTCGTCGGCATCGTTCACGCCGAGACCTCGACCGGTGCCCATCAGCCGGTTCAGGAGATCGCCCGCATCGCCCACGACCACGGCGCGATGATCGCCATCGACACCGTAACCTCCCTCGCCGGTGTTCCTGTCGAGATTGACGCCTGGGACATCGACGCCGTCTACTCCGGCACCCAGAAGTGCCTGAGCTGCCCCCCTGGTCTGGCTCCGGTCTCGTTCGGACCGAGGGCGATCGAGGCGATCAAGAACCGCAAGAGCAAGGTTCAGTCCTGGTATCTTGATATGACTATGATCGGCCGGTACTGGGGTTCCGACCGCTTCTATCATCACACCGCGCCGATCAATATGACCTTCGCTCTTCGAGAGGCCCTCGCCCTGGTCCTCGAAGAAGGGCTCGATGCCCGCTTCGCCCGCCACGCCCTGAACGCCCGAGCCCTGGCCGCCGGTCTGAAGGCGATGGGGATCGACTACGTGACCGCCGAAGGTCACCGCTTGCCGCAGCTCAATTGCGTGAGCATTCCCGAAGGGGTCGATGACCTCGCCGTGCGCAAGCGATTGCTGAACGACTGGAACATCGAGATCGGCGGTGGCCTGGGCGACCTGAAGGGCCGCGCCTGGCGGATCGGCCTGATGGGCTACGGCTCGCGTCGTGAGTCGGTCACGCTTGTCCTCGCGGCACTGGAAACCTGCCTCCGCGACGCCGGCATCTCCATCGAGCCGGGCGCGGCGCTGGCCGCTGCGTCCGAGGTCTATGCCGAGGCCACCACCGCGGCGGCCTCGGCCTGATTGGCGATTCGATTCGGACGGTCGTCCTTGACCGTCCGACTGATTCCGGCTCGACCGGCGAAGGAGAGTCGAACGACTCAGCCTTCGCCGGGGCCGTCCTTCGGCTCGACGGACGAGACAATCCCTTCGGCCTCGTCGATCGTGTAAGAGCGGTTGACCTTCAGGTCACTCAGTTCGGTCGAAGCGCCCGAAGGCCAGGTGATCCGAAGGGATTCCACCCGATCGGCCTTGCCCAGCCCGAAGGTGATCGGGAACTCGACCGACGACAGATACCCCTTGCCCGGGAAGTGCTGGCGGAGTTGTTCGACCCCGCCGGCCTTCAGGGCCAGCTTCGCGCCGATGGCGTCGCGGTTCGAGTCGTGCCCGATCAGCTTGAGGCGCACCCAGGTGTTGTCGTTGCCACCGTCGTTACGGAAGATGCGGGCACGTTCACCGTTGGATGTCATCACGACGTCCAGATCGCCGTCGCCGTCGAAATCGACATAAGCACTGCCTCGCCCGACGATTGGCGTGAACAGGTCGGGCCCGACCGTTTCGGCCGTCACCTGAGTGAACAGGGTCGGCCCCGGTCGGCCGCTGTTCCAGAACAGTTGCGCCGACTGGCGATAGGTTTCGCTCGCCTGGGTTTTCTCGATGTCCGATTCGAGGTGGCCGTTGACTGACAGGAGATCGAGTCGGCCGTCGAGGTCGTAATCGAAGAAGAACAGGCCGAACTTCAAGGGTGGCTGGGTGGGCGCCCCGAGGCCGAAGACGTTTGCCAGGTCGATGAACTGCATCCGCGACGGGTCGTCCGCCACGTAAAACGCTGTCATCTCGTTGGCGAAGTTGGCGATTGCCAGGGCCAGTGACCGATCATTGCGGAAGTGGGCCCAGTCAATCCCCATCGCCCCCCGGACCTGCCCCGACGGATCGAACGAAACGCCGGAGACGATCCCCAGCTCCTCGAACGTGCCGTCGCCGTTGTTCCGGAACAGGAAGTTCCGCACGGTGTCGTTCGCCACGGCAAGATCGACGAATCCGTCGTTGTCGATGTCGAACGGGGCCACACCCAGGGCCTTCGCCATCGGATCCTTGAGCTCAGGGGTCACGAGCCGGATGCCGGCGGCTTCGCTCACGTCGGTGAAGGTCCCGTCTCCGTTGTTCTTCAGCAAGACGTTGTGGTCGCCTCGGAACGCGGTCGGCGGTCCGTAGGCTCGCTCCGACCCCGTCCCGGTGAGTTGGAACCCCTGAGAACTGTCGTACTCGGCCGACCAATCGACATAGCAGCACAGGAACAGGTCGAGAAACCCGTCGTTGTCCATGTCGAAGAAGGTCCCGGACGTTAGCCAGCCGTAACCGGCTCGTGCGTTCGCCTCGTCGGTGATCTCGACAAACACGCCTTCGTCGTTACGAAAGAGCCGACCACCGGAAATCGTGGTCAGGTAAAGGTCGGGGTCGCCGTCGTTGTCGATGTCGCCGACGACCGCACCCATGCCGTGCATCGGAATCGCCAGGCCGGCGGCGGAGGTCACGTCGGTGAAGTGGCCCGTGCCGTCATTTCGGTAGAGGGCCATGGTGGGCGCACCGGCATCACCTTCCTCGGCATCCCAGGGAAGCTGGTTCACGAACAGGAGGTCGGGGGCGCCGTCGGTGTCGTAGTCGATGACCGCCACGCCAGAGCCCATCGTTTCGGGCAAGAGTTTCTCCCCTCTCGCCGCGTTCTCATGAACGAATTCGATGCCGCTGTCGTTGGTCGTTTCCACGAATCGCACCGTCGGTAAGGCTGCGACTTCGACGACCGGAGCGCGATCAGGGGCGACGGCCTCGGGCACGTATTCCGTACTCGCCTCACCGGCACAGCCGGTCAGTGACAGGGCAATGGCGCCGACCACCGCAAGAATGATCGCCCAGTTCAAGACGTCAAAGGTCGATCCGCCGGAGTGGTTCATCTGTGGCGTCATTCCGTCACCTCGCTGCTGGCTCGAACCTCGGACTCGGTTGCGGACTCGGGACGGCTGGCGTTGTCAGGAAGTCCCGGCGCTCCGGGACGATGCAGGTCATAGATTACGATGGGCTGGGCGTTCATGTCCGCCGCGGGATTTTGCTGTCGGGCTGTCTGGATGGCCCGGCCCTGAGCAGTGTCGTCTGGTCGAACCAGGTCATGCAACGCCTTATGAGCCGTCTCCAGCGCCCTCGACAGTTCCGCGCGGGCCTCCCGGTTCGCCTCGGTTTCCCAGACGGGGCCAAGCTGCGAGGTCACTTCGATCAAGGTTCCGACTCGGGACGAATACGGAGGTCGAGGACCCTCCATGAACGCCTCGATCGACCGTGCCAGGGAGCGATACTGCTTGGTTCGTGCCTCGGCCTGCTGGATCGCGGAGCGATCTTCGGCCGAAGCGGTTTCTTTGGCGATCGTTTCGGCAAGTTCGATCAGATCCTCGGGAAGCGGAGGAGCCCCTTCCCACGGTTCGAACGCTGATCGGGTTGGAACGAACTCGGCATACGCCTGGCCGATCCCGAAGTGGGCCGCCTCGTTTTCGGAGTCGAGCGCCAGGGTGCGCTGGAAGGCGGCTACGGCCTGGCTCATGTAGCCGAGCCGAGCGTCGCTGTCGATCGCCTCGATGCGTCCCCGGCGGTCGAGTGCCCGTCCGAGGTCATTGATGACGATGTAATCCTTGCTGAAATCGAACTTCCGGGCCGGATCGCGGGTGCTCAGCACGTCTTGAAAGTTCTTGATGGCGGCATCAAGGTTTCCTTGATCCATGTTGATCAGGCCGGTGAGCCAGTTAATCGTCCACGACGCCCGGAACTCGGGATCGGCCGCGGCCTTTTCAAGGGCTTCCAGGGCCTCGGGAATCCGGCCTTCGCGCCGATAGACGCGAGCGAGGTTCACCCAGCCGTCAGCCTTGCCGTACTGTTCGGCCACGGTCAGGAAGACGGGTTCGGCCTGTTTCAAGAGCCCCTTCTGAGCTCCTCGCTCGCCTCCTTCAAGGAACAGGCCGATGCCGTAATCATTCCAGCGTTGCCATTCGTCTTTGATGGGTGAGGGCGGGTTCTCCGGAGTCGGACCGCCGGCGATCGGCAACCGGATCGAATCGCTCGCCATGACAATGATCGGCAAGGGGTTTGGCTCGCCGTCGCCGTCGGGGTCAGGCCATTGCCCTTCACCGTAAACGAAGTCGAGATAGGTTCGGTCAAACTTACGGTAGTTGACCTTCGCCTCCAGTTCGATTGGCCCGGTGACGCCTTCCTCCGGAACGTCGATTCGGAAGTGAACCACCTGACCGGCCCCTGGAGGTATCTGCCGGTTGTAGAGGGGAACGAAGATGTCTTGAGGATTCCGCCGCTCGATCCGGTTGCCGTGGCGATCAAGCATGTACACGTTGATGAACCGTGAGTAGGGGTCAACGTGTCCGTCGTCGGCCATTCCCCCCGACTTGCCGATCACTCGGCCGTCGCTCGACGCCGTCAGCTCCACCCAGATCTCGTTCGAATCAACGGTCCCCTGCGAGAAGTGGTGACCGACGCCCAAGGTTCGCACCACGACCTCAATCAGGTACGACTGTCCCGGCGTCAACTCCGGAAGCTCTGGCCGAAGCGGCGCGATCAATTCCCCGTCGATCGTGCCGCCTTCGATCACGCCGAACAGATCGACGCGGATCTTGTTGTCCTGCAGGTATTCCGTATGAGCCTTCAGTGCCTTCTCGTCCCCCAGGGCGGCGGCCAGTCCGGTATTGGCTCCCAGGAACAGGTGATTGTGGATCTCTCGGCCGGGTTCGCCGTCGAAATTGCGGGCGCCGAACTCATCGGAGGGAATGAAGTTCATGTGGCATTCCGCACAATTCGTCTTTGCCACCTCGGGATAGTAGAAGCTTCTCGCGCCGTGTCCCGACACTCCGGAAAGCAGATACGAATCGTGGTGGTTCTGGCCCCGAGTGAAGTCCTTGTACTGGTTGAGCTCGAACGGCAAGCTGACCTTGTGACAGGTCGAGCAAAACTCGGTAGTCTTGTGCAGGGGTTTGAGAAAGGTCTGCTTGTGCAGTTCCGGCTTGGCTTTCACCAAGGTGTGGTTGATCCACTTCAGGACCGGGTGGTCGCTCTTGGCGAAGGGGTAATGCTGCGGTTCCTCGATCGTGTAGTCGCCGTTGCCCCTCGTGCTGTTGACGTGGGTGATCGAATGGCACGACGTACAGGTAATCCCGGCGTGAGCGGTTGGGTCATTCACGTCATCATAGTTCGGATCATCAAACTTGCCCGAGAGGAACGGCACCGGGTCGTGGCAACCCGCGCACCATCGAGCGGCCTTGGTTGTGCCGTCCCGGGCCACCGATACCTCTCGCGTTTCCCGAACGCTCGCCAGGTACAAGGGGTTGTTGAACGAGCTGAGATGGTGCGATGAGTGGAACCAGCCGTCGTACGAATCCTGATGGCAGTCCATGCAGTACTGGTCCATCATCAGGGTGTCTGCCGGAATGAGGTTGCCGTCGGCCGTTTTCACCTCCGACGGGAAGAAGTACTGCGCTCCTTCGCGAGGCCCGACCTTGTTCGTCTCTCTCGGGTCGAAGGCGTGCATCATGCCCATCATGACAACCACCACCCCAACCACCGCCGTCCAGAGCCTCGCATAGTGCCACTTGATCCGAGGCCCGGCCAGGCGATGGCGCACATACAGCACAATCGCCAGCGGAGGAGTGATCAGGTGCAGCCAGTAGCCGATTTCCCGGAGGACCGGATCACGGACCTCAAATCCACCCATCCGGATCAAGACGATTCCGGAAATCAGCACGATGACCGACGTGCCCAGCAGCCAGTATCCCTGTCGAATTGCTGACCGGTTCGGACGATTCCAGGAGGTGACCAGGTGGCCCGAACCAAAGACGATGAACGGAACAATGATGACAAAGCCCAGAAAGAGATGCAGGGCCACCATCAGCATGTAGAAATACGTGTCTTGGGGCGCTCCGCTGAGCCAGGTCAGAAGTGTGACGCTGGCCATGTAGATCCCCGTCGCTCCCAGCACGGCGAACCCGATCAGGACGATCCAGAGCAAGGGCCGAAGTCCCTTGCCGATTGCCGGCTTGTAGATGAATCCCCGGCGATCGCGCAACGGGCGGGGCGCAGGACGTTCGGTCGCAGACATAGGCAAACCCTCCTCGGCATCAGGGGCCGATACCTTTTGCTTCTCAACCTGTGAATTGAAACACGAGCCGGGCCGACCACCCGGCGCATTGCGTCAATGCTTCGACGGTTCTTGCTCGCTGGTCTTGGCGAAAACCATCAACGCATCGAAAGGGCACAACACGGTGTTTCAGGGGGATTGAGGAGGGCGATCAATGCGCGAGCACCGGCGAATCGGCCTGGCCGCTTCCGGTTCCGCGCAAAGCTGCGTTGAGGGATCGTTCCCGATCGGATCGATCCAGAACAGCAAGGGGGGATCACCCGACGACGCAGAGGGTCGCATCGGCGGACGCTCGGGATCACTCGAAGGGCACCGACGCTCCAGTTCGAGGGGAGTTGGTGCCTCGACGATCACGGTGCCTTCGATCGTCACGATCCCCTGATCGCTCGAGAGGCCGAAGACCGGACGATCAGCCACATGGCACGATGCTGCCTGCGTCTCTCGGGCCGGACCAAGGGCGAGCGCGCACCCGATCAGGGTGGCGAGCATCGCGGCCTGCCGAGCCTTTGACGAGAGGACGGGCACCGGGATCGGCTCCGATCTCAACTTCGAACGACGGGACCATTGGGCGAGACGTGCATTCTCAACTTAGTCTGCGAACGGGAAGGCTCGAAGTCAAGGACGATCACCACAAAGCATTCCCGGCTCTGAACGACCATCGTGGGTTATGGTGAGCGATTCCGAACCGAGCAAGCCAATCATGAGCAATCCCCTCGACCGACTCGACCCCTCCCGCCGTGCTTATGCTATTCTGGGAGGTCGAGGCGCGCCGAGGCTCGTCTCGATCCATCCTCGCCCCTCGACCGGGGATGAGTCCTTTGCACCGCTTCTTGTTCTGCTGCCCAGCCCACCGAGGAGGACCACGCGTTGTTCGCCGGACCCATCATCGCCCGAGAACTGCTGACCGCTCCCCGGCCGCCGCGCTACTATGCCGCCCGGGCGTCTTATGCCGGCGGCTTGCTGATCGTTATGCTGACGGTCTGGCAGGTCCTGGTCGGCTGGGACGAAGGCAACGCGCTGAGTATCCTTTCCCGATTCGGGGCCATCCTGTTCTCATTCTTTGCCTATCTTCAACTGACGTTGATGCTCTTTTTTGCCCCGATCGCCGCCGCCACGGCCGTGGCTCACGAAAAGGATCGGCGGACGTTCGTGCTTCTGCTGATGACCGACCTCCGCGACATTGAGATCGTCGTCGGCAAGCTGGTCGCCAGTTTGCTGCAAATTCTCACGTTACTGCTCACGTCGTTGCCGGTCTTTTGCCTCTGCCTCCTGCTCGGTGGCGTCTCGTTTGGTCAGGTGATCGACGTGTTTCTTGTCACGTTCGCCGCCGGCTTTTTCGGCGGGGCGCTGGGGATGATCGTCGCCCTCTGGCGTGATCGGACCTTCCAGTCAATCGCTCTGACCGTCTTGCTCGTCGTGCTCGTGTTGATCCTGGGCGAAGCCGCGGCCCGCATTCTTCCCGAGACCGCGCTGATTACCTCGGCCCTGAGCCCGTTTCAGGCCATTGCCGAGGCGATCCGTCCCCGTCCCGAACGCTTGGTCGGACCGCTCGGTGGTTCGAGCCTGGCCTTCACCGGCATCTATCTGGGGGCCGCCGCGCTCATTGTGCTGGCCTCGATCATCAAGCTCCGCGTCTGGAACCCCGGAAAGAACGAGCCTCGGGAGCAGCGTGAAGGAGACGAGGAAGGCGAGACCGAGGTGGTCGAGCAGCTTTACGAGGTGGACGAGGCCCAGGCCGTGGCCGAGTCCGCCCGCCGCTCCCCCGCGGCCGTCAGTGCGGTCATCGCTGAGCAGGTGTCCGAAGCGCGCGGTGATCGTCCCGAATCGCCCGGCCTGGGGGTCGCGGGGTCGGTCGAGGCCCCCGAAGCCGAGACTTACGTTCGTCGAGAGACGACCGGCCTGCACGTCCCTCGCCGCACGCATCGCCGGGTTGTTCGGAAATTCCGCCCGTACCGAGAAGTCTGGTCGAATCCGATCCTCTGGCGAGAGCTTCGAACCCGAGCCTACGGCACCAAGCCCCTGATCATCAAGGGAGCCTATGTTCTGGCGTTCGCGCTGGGAGTGGTGGCCTATTTCGGCAGCATCGGTCCTGGCTCCGGTCCCTGGGACGGTGCCAAGGCGGCCATTCCGGCCTTGCTGGCCGTGCTCAGCCTGATTCTCGTCAACGCCCAGGGGGTGACAGCCCTGACGAGTGAGCGCGACACCGGAGCCCTCGACTTGCTGCTCGTCACCGAGCTGTCGCCGCAGCAGTTCATCTACGGGAAGCTCTACGGCGTGCTCTACAACGCGAAGGAGATGATTCTCCTGCCCATTGTCCTGGCCATCGGCATCTGGGCGATGGGTTACATGAAGCTCGATTCGCTCATCTTCGTTCTGATCAACTTTGCCGTGCTGGTCCACTTCTCGGCGATGCTCGGCCTGCATGCGGCGATTACCTATACGAACAGCCGGCAGGCGGTGGCGAACAGCCTGGGAACGATCTTTTTCCTGATGCTCGGCATTTTGTTCTGCGCGGCCCTGATTATTCAGAGCCGTCAGGAATTCGCCCGGCAGTTGCTCAGCTTCCTGGTTTTCATCGGGGCAGGCAGCGTGGCGCTGTACGGATCGCTCGGCGCGAAGAATCCGTCACCGGCGATCGGACTGGTGGCCTTGCTCACCCCCTTCTGGAGCTTCTATTGCATCATCAGTATCCTGCAGGGAGACTTCGGGGCGGCCTTCCTGGTCAGCCTGGCGGTCTACTCGTTTGCCCTGCTGTCGATGCTGATCCCGGCGGTCAGTGACTTCGACATCGCCTTGGGACGCACCAACGCGATCCAGGGGTAGCGCCTTTCCGCCGCACCGACTGGGCCTTCCGGCCTCCCGCCTTCCGTTGACCCCCCGGCTTCCATCCGCCTGCTCTCCGAGAGAATTGAAGCCGGGGGGAGCCTTCTTACCCTCCGAGGGATCTCCGATGCAGCATCGGTTACGCTGGGCCCTCCTCTCCCCGGCCCTTTTGCTCTGCGTCGCGGTTTCGGCCGCGCCGATTTTCTCTGAAGACACCGACGACGATCTGGCCCGCGAACTCCCTCGCCTTCCGGCGACCGAACCGGCCGACGCCCTCGCCACGTTCCAGGTCCAGAACGGCTTCTCGCTGGTCCCCGTGGCTGTCGAGCCGCTCGTGACCGACCCGGTCGACGTTTGCTACGACGCCGATGGTCGGCTCTACGTGGTCGAGATGCGTGGCTATCCGTATCCTCAGGACGTACCCACCGGCCGCATTCGCCTGATCGAAGACACCGACGGCGACGGCGTGTACGACTCCGGCACGACCTTCCTTGACGACATCTCCTGGCCGACCGGCATCGTTCCCTACGACGGCGGCGTGTATCTGACGATCGCTCCCGACATCATCTATGCCAAGGACACCACCGGCGACGGTGTGGCCGACGTGCGAAAGGTCGTCTTCTCCGGCTTCGGCCTGAGCAATGTTCAGGGCCTGCTCAACGGCCTGCTCTGGGGACCGGACGGCTGGATCTACGGCGTTGCCAGCTCCAACGGGGCCGAGCAGGTGATCAACCACACCCGGCCCAATGATCCCCCCATTCCCCTCGGCCGCCGCGACTTCCGCTTCAAGCCCGACGCTTCGGTCTTCGAGCCGATTTCGGGAGGAGGTCAGCACGGCCACAGCTTCGACGACTGGGGCCACCGCTTCACGTGCTCCAACAGCAATCACATCCGTCAGATTGTCCTGCCGGCCGATTCCCTCGCCCGCAACCCCGATTACGCCGCCAGCACCCCGGTGGCCGACATCGCCGTCGAAGGCCCCGCGGCCCCGGTCTTCCGGATCAGCCCGGTCGAGCCCTGGCGGATCGTTCGCACCCGCCAGCGGGCCGCCGACCCCGAGTTCCGCCGCCGATTGCCCCCGAATGAACTCGTTCCCGCCGGCTATTTCACCTCGGCCACCGGCGTGACGGTTTACCGAGGCTCCGCCTACGGCCCCGAGTACCTCGGAAACGCCTTCATTGGCGATGTCGGCGGCAACCTCATTCACCGCAAGACGATGGAGATCGACGGTGCGGTCTTCAAGGCCACCCGAGCCGAGGATGGCGTCGAATTCGCCGCCTCGACCGACAACTGGTTCCGCCCGGTCGGTTTCCGCAACACTCCTGACGGCACCTTGCTGGTCATGGACATGTACCGCGAGACGATCGAGCACCCCGCCTCGATCCCCGAGCCGATCAAGAAGCACCTCGACCTGACCAGCGGCTACGATCGCGGCCGGCTGTACAACCTTGTCCCTTCCGGCTTCACCCGCCGCGAGCCTCCTCGGTTGAGCCGGGCTGCTTCGAGTGAACTTGTTCCCTTGCTCGCCGATCCCGACGCCTGGTGGCGCGAAACCGCCCAGCGGCTCCTGATCGAACGCAACGCCGTTGAGGTCGCCCCGGCCCTCCGCGCATTGGCCGCCGCTCGCCCGACGGCCCTCGGACGGATGCACGCCCTCTGGACCCTCGCCGCCCTCGGTCAACTGACGGCTGATGACCTCTTGCCCGCCCTCTCCGACGACGAGCCTCGCGTTCGGGAAGCCTCGGCCAAGCTTGCCGAGCCGATCGTGGCGGACAATGCCGCCCTCCGCGAGGCCCTGCTCGCCCTGGCCAGCGACGACGACTCGATGGTGCGATTCCAGGCCGCCTTCTCGATCGGAGCCGTGGACGGGCCGGACGCCATTGATGCTCTGGCCGCCATCGTCGAACGCGACACGAGCGACCGCTGGACCCGATCGGCCGTGATGAGTTCGCTCTCCGGGCGGGCCGACCAGTTGCTGACCGCGCTCGTCGATCGACCCGCCCTGCTTGATCGTCCCGAGTCCTCGGCCTGGATCAGCGAACTGGCCCTGCTCGTCGGGGCCTCGGCCGATCGGGGAGCGCTTGACGCCCTCCTCTCCCGGATCGCCGGTCCCGATGCCCGGCCTTCGGTCGTCCTTGCTGTTCTGACCGGCCTCGGCGAAGGGCTCCGACGCTCCGGAGGATCGGCCGCCACCTTGCTTTCGGGAGAAGCCGGAACCGCGCTCATTCCCGTTTTCGAACGCGCCGCCGAGACCGCCCTGGGCGAGACCGAAGGCTCTGACCGGGTCGAGGCTGTGCGACTGCTCGCCCTCGCTCCGAGCGACCTGGCGCTTGACGTGCTTCCCGAGCTGATTGACGGCCGACAGCCGGCCCCGGTCCAGCTTGCTGCCATGCGGACACTCGGCGACCGGACCGAAGCCGAGGTCGGCCCGATCCTGACCGCCGCCTGGCGGGCGCTCAGTCCTGCTGCCCGTCGCGAGGCCACCGAGGTTCTGTTCGCCCGGCCCGACCGGATCGTGGCCCTGCTCGACGCGATCGAAGCCGGCGACATTCCCGCCGGTCAGCTCGATCCTGCCCGACGGGATCAGCTCCTGCAAACCCAGGACGCCAAGCTCCGCGCTCGAGCCGAGCTGCTCCTGGCCAACATCGGCTCGTCCACCCGAGCCGAGGTGATTGATCGCTACAAGGGGGCCCTTGCTCTCTCTGGCGCGACCGATCGCGGCCAAATCGTCTTCCGGGCTGCCTGCGCCACCTGCCACAAGGCCGAAGGGTTCGGGGCCGAGGTCGGCCCCGATCTGGCGACCGTCACCAACCGAGACGAGGAGGGACTGATCATCCACATCCTCGACCCGAACCTTGAGGTCCTTCCCCAGTACCTCAACTACAACGTCGCCACGATCGACGGCCGCATTCTCAGCGGTCAGATCGCCTCGGAAACCCCCACTTCGATCACGCTCAAGCGCGCTGAAGGGGTCACCGACGTTGTCCCCCGCGACCAGATCGACGAGCTCGTTTCGACTGGCCAGTCCCTCATGCCCGAGGGGCTTGAGGAGCAGGTCTCCGTCGAACAGATGGCCGACCTGATCACCTACCTCAAGAGCCTCTCCGGCGGCTGATCCGAACCGATTGAGCCGAGGGTGGCGAGGGTCGATTTTCCGGTCCTCGCCACCCGTCAACCGATCTCACGGATCGAGATACCCCGGCAAGTACCGACTTGCCTGAGGCGCGATCCGGTCGGCCGGGTTCGAACCGTCGACAAGGGTGAACGCCACTCCCAGCGGCGACCGTCCCGGCCGGGCGACTCGGGTATACGGGCCTTCTCCCCAGTGGTCCCCCAGCGCCACCACGTCAACGCGGGTGATTGACTTGGAGGAGCGATCTACCTCGATGTCGCCGAGCAAGCTCGCGTCATACCCGCGACTGGCCTGCGACACATCGGCTGAGGTGGCGAGCAGCACGCTGCCGACGAGCCGGAGACGCACTCGATCGGGCGACACGTCCTCGACCGTCAGGGTCATCGACGCCTCCCGAACCTCTTCGTTGCTCCAGAACGGGGGTTCGCCTCGCGTGTTGTCGACCAGGTGGAAACGAACGATCCGCTGCACGACCCGGTCGGGAATTGGAACGACCTGGCCAGGCTTCGGGTCCTCGGGAATTAGTGCCTGCCAGTCCGACCGAGTCAACCAGAGGTGGTCGCGAGCGGCCTCCCCTCCTCGACCGGGGGCACAGGAGTAGACATCGGGATTCGCCCCCGAGTCGTCTCGTTCCAGCGCCCGGGTGAAGACCTTGACGATCAAACCGTCCTCTGGGGGCGTTCGGTCGTACTGCGCGTCGACCGTTCCCAGTTCCTCCGAGGCGATCGCCCCCGGGCGGCGGCGCGATTCCGGCAGACGCTCCCAGGCGTCGAGTGCGCCCCTGAGCACCTCTCTCATGACGTCCGGGGCCTGCCCGGCGTTTTTGTAGGCGAGCAAGGTGCCATCAGGTGTCAGCGTGTAAATCCCCTGAAGCGTGCCGCCACCCTGGCCGCCTCGCGGGCCTTGCTCGGCGACCTTGCGGAGAAATTCCCCTTCCGCGTCCTGTCGTCGCCGTTGATACCAGTCGTCGCCGACGACCGGGATGAAGTCTTCCGAAGCCATCCGGATGATCTCCGGATCCGAGAAACTGAGCGCACGGCCCAGAACCCCGTTGTTTCAGGTGCAGCCGAGCGGGTTGCCGTCCATCTCCCAAAGGAGAATCGGCTTCCCCTTGGCCGAGGCCTTGCGGCGTGCTTCCCATAGACTTGTTTCCCAGGGAATCTGCAGCCATTGCTCCTCATCCGGCCTTGGCTGAATGGTCCGATGAAGCGTCTCGAACCGCGCCGGATCGATCGGCTCCGACGCCCGAAGGCTCGGCCCCATCATGAGGGCCAGGGTAGCCCCCGCGATCGCGATTCGTCGAGAATCAATTCCAAGCATCTATGGTGTCTCCTGCGGAGTGATCGCGTCCCCCGACCCGCGACCGAGGGGCCACGATCTCGGCGATTCCATGCTACGAGTGTCGGGGGGCTCCCTTCAACCGCTCGCGCGGTTCGCTCCTCGGTTCTCTTCCAAGAACAAACGCCCCGCGAGGAGGCGGTCAGGCCGCTCCCCGCGGGGCGTTTGCGTGCGAGTCAGAGAAAAAGAGTTGCGCCGGGTCAGTTCCGATCGCCGTCTCGAACTCCTGCCGGGACGGGAGCCGAAGCCACCACCTCCGCGCCGATCGTCACGTAGTCGCCGACAATCTTCTCAACTTCCTGATTGTAGAACGACTCGCGGTTCCAGACCTTCTTGTCGTCGGCCGCAGGTCGGGCCATCGACTCGGGCTGATCGATCAGATCCTCGACCTCATCATCTTCGTCGCTCTTGAACTCGGCGATGAAGAGGTCCTTCTTCAAGGGCAAGTCCTTGCGGGTCTGCCGGTCGATGAACTTCTGGATCGCCTCGGCCTGCTTCTGGAACTTCTCGTCTTCCTCCCGACGCTTGGACGAGCGGTCGATCAGTTGCGAGATCAGTTCCGGAGAGACACGGCCCCAGTGTTCGTGCGGCAAGGGGTCGATCTCGTCGAAGGCCAGGGCGTTGTCCATCTCCCCTTCGCCGAGCTTCTCGATGTGGTCGGCCACGCTCGGGATGTGGATGTCCGGCGTCACGCCTCGAACCTGCGTGCTCATGCCGTTGGCCCGGTAGAACTGCTGAATCGTCAGGCGAAGGGCCCCCAGGTTCGGGAAGCCTTCCGGATTCCGGAGCCAGTTGTTCAGGTCGATGATGCTCTGCACCGTGCCTTTGCCAAAGGTGCTGGAGTCGCCGATCACCAGCCCTCGGCCGTAGTCCTTGATCACCCCGGCGAAGATTTCCGAGGCACTCGCGCTGGTGTGGCTGATCAATACGGCCAGCGGACCATCGTACGCCGTACCGGCGTCCTCGTCGTTGTACGGCAAGATGCCGTCGGCGTCTCGCACGCGGACCACCGGACCGGTATCAATGAACAGGCCCGACAGCGAGATCGCCTCCAGCAACAGACCGCCGCCGTTGCCTCGCAGGTCGATCATCACACAGTCGACGCCCTGTTCCTCGAACTCGGCGAGCAGCTTCTTGCAATCGCCCGTCGCGCTGACGGCGTTGGCGTCGCCTCGGCGGACGGCGGCGGTGTCGCCGTAGAAGCTCGGCAGGTTGATCACGCCGATCTTCAGCGGGGTGCCATCCGGAGCGGTGGTTTCAATCACCTCTCCCTTGGCGTGCTGGTCGGCCAGTTCGATCTTCTCGCGGACGATGTCGTACGTCTTCCGCTCCTTGGTGCCGGCCGGTTGCACGATCAGCTTGACGGTTGTGCCGCGCTTGCCGCGGATGACCCGGACCACGTCGCTGATCTTCTTCTCGTAGAAGTCCTCGATCTCACCGTCTTCCTTCTCGACGGCCAGAATCTTGTCCTCCGCCTTCAAGCGACCATCCTTCGCGGCCGCGCCGCCAGGAATGATCTCCTTGATGACCGGCAAGCCGTCTTCCATCGTCAGCGACGCGCCGATGCCCTCCAGCGAAAGCTGGAGCTGCTGGTTCATCATGTCTTCCAGGTTCTTCCAGCCCATGTACTCGCTGTGCGGGTCGATCGACTGCGAGAGGGCCGACAGGTAGAACTCCATCAGCTCCAGCATCTCAAACTGACGGAAGTACCTGTAAAGATTGTCCTTGTAGCGAATCTTCAGCCGCTTGACGGCCTCGTCGTACTCGGTGTCGTTGAGCATCTGCACCAGCAACTGGTACTTCAGCTCCTTGCGCCAGCGTTCGTTGGCTTCCTCGGCATCGGCCGGGTAGTCGAGCAGTTCGGGGTCATCGATGTAGGTCTCCTCGACCTCGAAATCGAAGCCCTCGTCGAGCATCGCGTTGATGGCTTCAAACCGCTCGTCAAGACGGGTCCGGAATCGTTCGAAGACCATCTGAGCAAACGAAAGGTCGCCGCGCCGGATCTGGTCGTCCAGCTCGTCCTTGAACGGTTCGAACTCGGCCAGGTCATCCTTCGTGAAGAACAACTTGCCGCGGTCGAGTGACTCGATGAACTTCTCGTGCCACTTGGCCGAAACCTCGTCGTCGATTTCCGGCTTGGAGAGGTGGGCCCGTTCGATCAGTTCGGCCACAATCCGTGCCGTGATCCGGTCGGCCTGCGACGGGTCAATCTTTGCGTCCTGCGCTCCCAGCATTGCTGAGACGCCCACGACGACCCCGAGGGCCGCCGCAATTCCTTTAAACCGATGTCGTGAAATCCGGGGCATACAGGCGGCTCCCGTTACGATCGCGTGACGAACTTCTTGCAAGTGGGACGGAACGATCCGCTCCCAGCCGATCCGATCAACGCGACGCAGACCTCCCAAGGGCCAACGCCGACGGGCGGGCTCCAGACCAGACCAACCGTCTCCAGACGGCCGGGGTCAAGAACATGGTTATTGTACGCACAATTTCGCAAATTGTGCGAGAAGACTTCTCATGACTCCGAATTCCTTCTTTTTCGATGCGAAAGCTCGGAAAAGCAGGAGGTTTGGGAAATCCGCCGTGTATGCTTTTCCTGGGGTGTTGGTGACGTTCGGTCCTCAATCAAGACGTCGTGCCCGAACGCCCCGCTCCTCCTTCTTTGATGATGCTCACCCAAGATGATGTTCGGAGCGAAGACCGATGAGCCGCCAGGCCATCCTGAGCATGCCGCTCAGTTTCGCCATTGTCCTGGTTGCCGCGATGGCCCTTTCCGGCACCGCTCGACAGGCCGAGTTGGGCCTCCCGGTCGAGAACCCCGGCGACCCGCTCCCGGTCGCGGACGAGGCGATCCGTCATGCGCCGCCTGAGGCTCCCGTCGAGGTCGAGCAACCGATCGCCGAACCCTCGGCAGACCCGCTTCCCGTCGAGGAGCATGGTTCCGTCCCGGAATCGCCAGACCTTCCCGATGCAACCGCTCTCCCGCCCGACGATACCTCGGCCCACTCCGCAGTTCATGCCGCGCCCGAACCGCCGCCAGCGCTGACGTCCCCGGAATCCTCTTCGTCTCGGGATCGGGAACACTGGCGGCCGATCGTTCCGCGCTCGACACTCCCTTCGCCCTGATCGCAACGGTTGGCGACCCGATCAGTCCTCCGCCGGTCGCCCTGCCTTCTGGCCCCAGATCCGAATGTTCCGGAACTGACCCGAGTCGTCGAACGACCCGACGCCGATCCGACCGGCCCCGAACGTCTCATCCTCGGTGGTCATGATCGGCGTCTCCATGTCGTCGAAGTAGACGGCAATCGTCCCGTCCACGACGTTTCGGACGAGCCGAACATGGTGCCAATCGTCCGTCCACGGCGTGCCTTCGGTCCGTTCCTTCGCAATCGAGACGCGGGGCTCGCCGTTGACCAGGAAGATGCTGTGCGCGTGCGGATCGGCTTCCTTGCCCAGATGGACGTAGTAGAAGTGGCTCGGGTCCTGATGACCGAAGAACAGGCAGAGGTCCCGGTGCCCGTAGTCTCGGGTCGTCGAGCGCACTTCCAGGTCCATCACGAACGAACCGAGCCAGAGGTGCTCCATCAGGGCGATGTTCAAGGGGGATCGCACCTCAGGCTGATAATCGCTGCCCGTGTGCTGCTCCAGCACCTTCTGGTCATCGACCTCGGTGATCCGCCAGGCGTCGGGGTCGGTGAATTCCCAGCCTTCGAGCCCGTGCGAGTCGAAGGTGGACGCTGCGACCAGAGGCCAGTCATACGCGGCCTTCGGGCGTTCCGGCTCGTCGGCCTGAAGGGAGAGCGAGCCTAGCACCAGCACCATCGAAGCGAGGGATGCGATCATTGGACGCCTCCGGATCGGTTCGGAAGGGAGAGGGATCGAACGCAGGCAGCGTCGTCACACACTGCTGCGGAAGTACATCACGTCCCCATCCTGGACGATGTACCCCTTCCCCTCAAGGCGCTGGAGGTTCTGGGCCTTCGCCTCTTTTTCGGAGCCGGCCCGGATCAGGTCGTCATACGCCGTGACCTCGGCGCGAATAAATCCTCGGGCCAGGTCGGTATGAATCTTGCCAGCCGCCTCAACGGCGTTGCTCCCCCGCTCCAGGTTCCAGCCACGGACTTCCGGATCGCCGGCCGTGAAGAACGTGATGACCCCGACCGCGTCATAAGCGGCCCGGATGATCCGGTCGCGGCCCAGCTCGGTGATCCCCCATTCCTCCATGAACCCGGCCCGCTCGTCGGGGGTCATCTGCTGCAGTTCCAGCTCCAGTTGGGCATCGATCGCCAGCGCGTTCGGGAACATCGCGGCGACCTTCTCCGGCACCCCTTCCCCTTGCGGAGCGTTGACGACCACCACCATCGCCTTGTCGGTGAGGATGCCGAACGACCGCATCGGTTTCTTTTCTTCCTCGGTCAGCTCCAGATCGGCGATTGCCTGCTCGCTCTCCAGCGCGGCGGCGCATCGCTTGACGACCTCAAGCTCCTTGATCAGGGCGTCCCGATCGGGCCTCGGTTTCTTGACCTGGCTTTCGAGCGTCTCGGCCCGCTTGGTCAACACGCTCAGATCGGCGAAGACCAGTTCATCGCGGAAGTTGGCCAGCTCGACGGCGGGGTCCTGATCGGGGGTGAAGCCATTCAGAACGACGACCAGCGCGTCTCCCTTGCGGATCAGGGCAAGCCGCTGCGGGTTGTCTCCGCTGCTTCCGGGCAAGAGGCCGGGCGTGTCGAGGATTTCGAGGTTCGCCCTCGTGATTTTCTTCGGCTTGAACATTGCCGCCAGCGTGTCGATCCGCGGGTCGTTCAACTCGGCGATGCCGACCTGCCCCGAGTGAACCTTGCCGGGGTCGGGCGTGACGCCGGTCAACAACTGAAACAAGGTGCTTTTTCCGCTGCCGGCGAAACCGACCAGACCCGCTTGCATCGACTTGGTGTCCTTCCAATCGTTCGGAATCAAACAAGAAAAGGGCGCGCGACGCGCTCGATCCGATTAGCCCGGACTCGGTTTCAGGCCGAGTTCCAGGGCATCCAACTGCGCGTCGAGCTGCGCCATCGCGTCGGGGCCGAGCGGCAAGTCGCCGAATCGGACCCGGTAAAAGGCCTCGACCACCCGACCGGGTACGTCGGTCAAGGGGCGGCCGTCGTGGTCCTGAATCCGGTCGCCGAGCAGCAACGAGGCTCGCCGGGCGAACTCTCTCGGAGTCTCGGTCGCCGGACGTTGCAGGCCATACTGTTCCAGCACTCTCACGAGCCGCACGTAGGCGGCCAGGGCTCCCGAAAGATCGCCCGCCAGGTTGTCCTCCCCTCCCAGGCGGCGGCTCATCATCCGCCAGACCCGACGGCCCAGCGTGATCAGGCCGACCAGAAACAGCATTCCCAGCGACGAGACGATGAACCCTCGGATGCTGAAAAACGCCGTCGGGCTGGGAAAATCGGTCAGCCACCGCACAACGTTCATCAAGGCCATCCGCATGATCCGGAACCCTTCGCGGGCCTCGGCCACCAGGGTTCGGATGGGCTGATACAGCAGTTGCTCCTGGCGATCGGCATTGAAGCCGGCAATGTAAAAGACCCAGATGTACCGCACGAAGTCGACGAGTTGTCGCAGGCTCTGCGGCAATTGGCTGACCAGGGCCACTTGTTCCTCCCGCTCGGCCGCGGGGGCCGGGTCGAGCGTCAACCAGATCGGAGAGCGGTCGGAGGTACTGGTCGAGCCGACGTACGCTTCCACCCAACTATGCGCGTGCCGCTGGCGGATGGTGAGCATCTGGGCCAGGTCGTTCCAGTCTCCCCCTTTGAACCCATTGACGACCCGAGACGGAATTCCCTGGCTTCTCAGCAACAACGCCAGCGCGCTGGCAAAGTATTCGCAGTGCCCTTGCTGCGTGTTGAGCAGGAAGTCGAGGTTTGGATCCAGGCCTGGATCGCTCCGGGTCATCTGAAGCGTATAGCGAAATGTTCCCGAATCTCTCAGATAGCGTTCGAGCGCCTGAGCCCGTTCGACCACGTCTTCCGGAGGAATCCCGGCCACCACCCGATCGGAGATTTCCCGGAGCGGCTCCTGAAGTTCCGGAGGAACGTCTCTCATGCCCCCCGCATCGGGGAAATAGTTCAAGACATCGTTCTCTCCCGGTTGGACCGAAACGGCTCCGGTGTCGAGATCGGACTTGATGACATAGTCGAGCGGGCCGTAGTTGCGCCGAAATCCCGTGATCCGCCGCACCCCCCGGTCCGGGTCGCGGATCAAGGTTCCGTCGTGCGAGTTCAGGGCGATCAACCCCTCAGGGCGAACTGAGATGTCCAAGATCGGCCGAACGCCGAAGATCACCCGCTCCGCGGTTTCTTCCATGCGGATGCGTTGTTCGAGGATCTGATCCGGAGCGCGTCGAGAGGCCGGAGGCGATCCCAGTTGAATCGCTCCTCGGTCGCGTGCCCAGCGGCCGTCGTCGTACCGGGAAAGCGTGACGCCTCTCCAGAGCAGTTCCCCCTCCTCGGGCTCGTACCGATTGCCTCCCTTGAACAGCTCTGCCGTGAAGACGACCGCGTTGTTTTCGAGGATCTCCCCCATCTGACCGAGTTGCACCTCGTCGCTGAAGCCGGTCAGGCTCCTCGGCGCCGAGGCCCCTCGCGGGGATTGCGATCGCACCTCCGACCGCGGCATGATCAAAAAGATGAACATGCCCAGGAGCAAGGTCATCGTTGCCGCTCGGGCCGTCGAGATGTAGAACGGCAAACCAAAGAGACCCGGATACGGCTCCGGCTCGGTTCGGCCGATCGCATCTTCCGGCAGACGCACCGGCCCGCTCCGCTGCCACTCGGGACCCGATCTCAGCGACTCGCGGTGCAGATAAAACAGGCTCAACACCCACAACGCCAGGATCGCCCAGATCACCAGCAACATGCCGACGCGGTCTCCCTGGCTGAGAAAACAGCCGACGAGCACCTGCATCAGCCCCAGGACGATCAAGTACCAGTCGTCCGACGGTTCTTTCGGACGGAACATCTTCACGATCGTCAGGTAATACAGCCAGTGGCCGCACGCCAGAACCAGTTGACTCCGATCCAGTTGATACTCGATGTAGACCAGCACCAACGACGCAATGCCCAGCAGGTTCGCCGCTCCGGTGGTTAGCCCCTTGCCGGGACGACGATCCACCGTGAAGAAGGCGATCATCCCCACCAGCGCCATCACCAGCGGATAGAGCTTCGGATAATGGACAAACGAGCCACCCAGGTCGATCGTCGCGTCCGAGTCGATGTTCAGGATCAAGGAGGAGAGGAACAGCAGCAAGTACATGCTGATTCGATAGAGTGACGCAAAGCTCACGAGCGCCCTCCCCCGTCGTGCGACGGTTCGGAAATGGTCCCATCACGATCGGCGGGCACGTCTCCATTGCCTGCGAATCTCGACTCGGCGAGTGGTTCGGCTTCGACCTCGGCCTCCTCCTCCCGCTCACTGGCGCGATCGCTCAACGGGCCGACGTCGAGGCCAACCCCGCGACCGCCGTCGAATCGGATGTAGTGGTCCAGATCGCCCCGAGAGGCATCCAGCACCAACGTCCGCCCTGTCAGCCTCAGGCCGGTCGATTCGTTCAGACGGGTCGATCGTTCGTATTCCTCGGCGAGGTTGGTGGCCCGGGTCGAGACGATCAAAATCATCGCGTCGCGCAGCATGGCCGGCGGCATCACGTCGAGCAAGCCTCCCACGTGCCCTTCCGGGGTGGGCCGCAGCAGGGCCAGGGCTTCGAGCAGTTCGTGCAACAATCGGATCGACGCCGGGCCGTGCCGGATCGCTGGGGTCGGCCCGGTCCAGCCGAGCAAGAGCCGTCTGCCTTGCGATCGGCACGTCTCCAGGCAGACCGTCGCGCAGAAGCGAATCGCCCGCTCGACCGCCTCGCGCTGCTCGGCCGTCGCCTTGGTCCGGGGAAGCCACGGATCGAGCAGAACGGCGAGATCCTGATCGCTCTGCTGTTCAAACTCCTTGACCATCGGCTGGCCAAGCCGGGCGCTGGTCCGCCAGTGGATCCACCTCGGGCTATCTCCCGGCCGATAGTCGCGCAGGCCGTGATATTCCTGCTGCTGCGACGACCGATCGTGTCGGCGTCCCCGTCTTGTCTCGGTCGCCTCTCGGAATATCCGCCGCCAGCGTCGCGTCAACGTCCCCACGGTCGGATAGACGATCAACGAGCCCGGTTGTTCGATCGTCACCCGACGCTCCAGCAGGCCGAACGGCAATCGCGTCACCAGCTCGATCGTCCCGAACCGATACCGACCCCTCGCCGGGGCCTGTCCTCTCCAGGAGACCCGCAGCCGATCTTTCCCCGGCACCCTCGAAAAGAAGACCTTCGGGTAAAGCTCTCGGGCCGAAGGGGTCCCCGGCTCGTCGGGAGTCAACAGATCAACCGCCGACATCGCCAGCGCTTCCCGCCATCGGTGCGGATTTTCGAGTGTGTAGTCGATCACCAGCGGATCGTCGGCGAAGACGTACGGCGGCCCTCGCCGGATCACCAGCAGCCCTCGAAGCACCGAGGCGCTCACGAAGATCGATCCCACGATCGGACCGGCCGCCAGCCCGGCGATCAACAGCACCAGGTTGATCTGCTGATACAGCCCCGTGCCGAGCAAGATCAGCCAGACCGCGATGTATCCCACCCCCTCGATCGTCCAGCGCAATGTCTGACTCGGCCGCAGCGCGGCGGTCGCAGCGCGAGCGATCTTACCGATCGGGCTTCGGGCCATGCGATGGTGTCCCCGACGGGTTCAGGTCCGTCCGGTTGGGCGTGGAGACGAACGGGTGAAGTGGAGCAACAATGGCTCGGACGCGGGCCGAGCCTCAGGACGGAACCCGGATCCGATCCACCAGATCGCGGATGATCGCTTCCGAGGCATTGAACTCACCGGCCTGCAAGAACGATTTGCCAACGACCCGGTGCGCGAGCACCGGCAAGCTCATGGTCTTGATATCGTCGGGCACCACGTACGATCGGCCGGAAACCAGGGCAAACCCCTGCGCCGCCCGGTAGAGCGTCAACGCCCCTCGGGTGCTGACCCCCACGTTCAGGTCTTCGCTGTCTCGGGTTGCGTGGACGATCTCCAGCAGGTAGTCGGCGATGGAGTCGTCCACCTTGACCGACCTCGTCGCCTGTTGCAGCTTCAGGACCTCATCCCGAGACAGCACCGGCTGCAGCGATTCGACCGGCTCTCCCATGCGGTGGGTCGTCAGGATATTCCGCTCCTCGCTCGGCAACGGATAGCCCATGCGGACCCGCATCATGAAGCGGTCGAGCTGGCTCTCGGGTAACACGTAGGTCCCTTCGAACTCGAACGGGTTTTGCGTGGCCAGCACCAGAAACGGCGGTTCCAGCGGATACGAGTTCCCCTCGACCGAAACCTGGCGGTCCCCCATCGCTTCGAGCAGGGCGCTTTGCGTTCGCGGAGTCGTCCGGTTGATCTCGTCGGCCAGAATCACGTTGGCGAACAACGGGCCCGGCTTGAAGACGAATTCCCCCGTCCCCGAGTTGTACACGCTCGATCCCAGGATGTCCGACGGCAGCAGGTCGGGCGTGAACTGAACCCGTCGGAAACTGCAATCAATACTGGCCGCCAGGGCTCGGGCCAGCAGCGTCTTGCCCACACCCGGCACATCCTCAATCAAAACGTGCCCTTCGGCCAGCAGTGCCACGGCCACCAGCCGGATCACCTCCGGCTTGCCCAGCACAACCGAGCCGACGTTCTCGATCAGGCGATCGAGCAACGCGAGCAGCGATTCCAGTTCCGGCGCGGACAACTCGTCGGTGGTCGGAGCACTCATAAACGTCTTCCGCGAAGGTCGCTCGATCGGACGGGGCCGGCGATTCACAATCGGCCGATTATACAAACGGTGATCTTCGGTTGCTACGCCCCGGAACTTGCCACTCGCGTCCGCCCCGTGACGCAACGCTCCGCGTATGGTATGGTGCGCCCCGGAAGAAGTGGGCGGCTCGACGGTCGATCGCCCCGATCTAGTTCGGAAGAGTATCGGGCCGATGGCCGAGGCACCGCCGACGGTCGCCCTTCTGGCCGGCCACATCTCCCAGCGCGGAGAGGTTCGCCGGCTGGCTCAGCTCGTCGATCGCCTGGCTCACCGAAGCGTTGCTGCGCTGGTGATCTGTGCCGGCGGCGCGGCCGATCTTCGAGAGCTCAACGTCCCGGTTCTCGAAGATCCGTGGCTCAATCGCCCCTGGCTTTCCCGCATCGCTGTCCGACGCCTCCTGGTCGACGAATCCGAAACCCGGATCTCCCTCGTCCACGCCCTCCACGATGAGGTCGCCGAGGCCGCCGCCCGGCTCTCGGCCGCTCGCGCCGTCCCCCTCATCCGGACGATCGAGGATGACCCGCCAGCCGACACTTCCCTTCGGCTCCACGTTCCTCAACTGACCACCGTGGTCGTTCCCGACGACGGCTTGCGTCAGCGGCTGGTCGATCGTTCCTTCCTTTCCGAATCGTTTTTCCAGGTCATTCCTCCCGGAATCGACCCCGCGATCGGTGCAAGGACCGAGAACGACCCGCTGGCCTCCAGCCGGCTACCGGTCATCGGCGCGATCGGTCGCTTCGGCCCGTCCTCGGGGTTCGAGACCTTTCTTGACGCCATCTTCCGCATCGTCGAAGCCGGCCGCGACATCGAGTTCCTCATCGGTGGCCTCGGTCCCGGAGAGCCCCGCCTCCGCCGCCGAGCCCATCGGCTCGAACTGACCGATCGTCTCACCTTCGCCCCCCCCGCCGCGCTCGAATCCGCCTTCTGGCGGGTCATGACCCTCTACGTCCACCCGGCAACCTCCTCCACCAGCGCACCGGCCCTGCGATCCGCCCTCGTCGCCGGGATCCCCTGCATCGCCACCGACGTTCCCGGCCCCCGGGCGCTCCTGGCCGATAACCGCGGCCTGCTCGTCCCCCCGGCCGACCCCTCCCGCATGGCCGCCGCCATCCTCGAACTCCTCGATCAACCCCTCCTCGCCCGATCCCTCGCTGATCACGCCCAATCCTGGGCCATCCCTCGCTTCAACCCCGACCACGAGGCCGACGCCCTCGCCTCCCTCTACCACTCCGTCCCTGCTGATCGACGCCCCCGATGACCCGTTCCAGGATCCGTCCATCTCCTTCCGATTCGAAAAAAATCGTCGTGTTCGACGTTTTGTGTTAAATTCTACTCAGAACCCCCAAATTCGCCATTTTGAACGCGATTCGGGAGAGGTGTCCGCACCCTGGCCACCGATCAGGTGCCCCCCGATTGGGAAGCGTCCCACGGTTCCCTGCCAGGGGTTGCCGGTTGCGGACGGTGGAATTCGGTTGTTGCTTCGATTGATCGACCTCTGAGAACACACCAGATGGCCAACACGCGAGCGTTTCGTCCTCGATCGGTCGAGGGCTTGGAGGATCGGGTCCTGCTCAGCACCTTCGGCCGCGCGGTCCCGGCCGAGGTTGCTTCCATCGAGCCGAATCGACCCTCCCTGGCGAGCAGGATTGCCGCCCGACTCTCAACGGCTTCAGAAGTTCAAAGCGTTCCAACCTCCTCCACGGTCCTCGTGGACGGTCGGCTCCCCTGGAATGTCTCCGGGGTCGCTCGGCTGACGTTCACCGTGTATGCCTCGGAAACCAGCGACGAAATCCTGTTCCAGGAAACGCAACGCGTGGTCATCCGGCACGGCGCCTACCAGGTGCGGCTCGGGGCCGAGACACCGGGAGGAATTCCGTCCTCACTGGCAACCGAGAACGACTCACTCTACATGGCCGCCGCCCGAGTCTTCCGGCCCAATCGAGAGCTCGGCCCCCGCACCCCGATCGCCGCCTCGGCCTTTAGCCTCGAACCCGGACCTCCCGGCCCCGAAGGCCCTCCCGGCCCGGTCGGCCCCGAAGGCCCTCAAGGCGAACAAGGCCCGGTCGGCCCCGAAGGACCACAGGGTGACCAGGGCCCCGTTGGTCCTGAAGGCCCTCAGGGTGAAGCAGGACCCATCGGCCCCGAAGGCCCCCAGGGTGAGCAAGGCCCGGTCGGCCCCGAAGGACCCCAGGGCGTACCCGGGCCGATGGGACCAAGTGGCGTGATCCAGGCATTCTACCTGCCGGGAATCAGTCAAACCCCCACCTTTGACGTGGCCTTCCTCAGCCCGGCTCAAAACGTTTTCGTCGAGGCGGGGCAGGCGGTCTACGTCTCCGCCTCGATCGAGCTGGGCACTGGGTTGAGTCTCGGCGAAGGGGCCCTGACCCTGGGCATCGGGGTCATCGAGCCCGACACCGTCTCGGGCCTTCCGACCTTAATCACCCCATTCAATTCGATCGCCCAATCCCCGCTCTCCCGAGAGATCTACACCCTCAGCGCCCTTTACACCGTGGTGGAGACTGGTGTCTACAGCTTCGGAATGGCTGGCAATTCCGCCGCACCCAACTGGCTGGGTGGCTTCGCCGCCGCAACCACCGTACTGGTGATCCAGCCGGGAAGTATGCCCGTCTAAGCTTGAGGTCGAAGATCCTCCGGACCGACCAGGAAAGGGGGGCTCCCACGACCTACCCGCCGCGCCTGGAATCGATTCCGGGCGCGGTGGTGTCAGCAATCCTGACCAAAGCCCTCAGTCCCACTCGATTCCAACACCTTCCGCTCATACACCTTGGCCCAGCAAAGAAAGTCGTACACCGACAACAACCCGCAGAACACCAGCCCCGGCTTCCCGTCGAGAAAACCGAGCCGGAAGATATAGGCATACACGAAGCGAATCACGGGCCGCATCGGCAGCCGCAGATAAACCTTCTTCAAGAAGCGTTTGAACCGTTTCCCCCGGCCGATGCCGCTCGGGATCGGCTCGTTCAAAAACCGCTCGTATTGCTCCGCTTCCCACGAGGCGTAGCGGTTGTGTTTTTCGACCCAGGCGTCGATCGTCGGATAGGCGTAGTGGTCCAGTTCATGCGTCAAGCGGCCGACACGCCCGTGCAGCTCAACATGCTCATGCGCCTCGTTATCGCCGGTTCGGGCCCCTGGTGTGACGGGCATCCGCTCGTAACGCCCCAGGCGATGCTTGAAAAAGCGCAGGTTCCAGCACTCGGCGTAGCCGCAATGGCGAATGCGACGGCCGAGAAAGTAGTACTTCATGTTCAATTCATAGCCGTCCGCCTCGTCGGCGGCGATCCGACGCTCGATCTCCTCGGCAAGTTCGGGGGGAACGACCTCGTCGGCATCGACGATCAACACCCAATCGTTACGAAAAGGCAAGGTGTCGAGCGACCAGTTCTTTTTCTTCGGATACACCCCGTTGAACTGGAATTGCACGACCGTTGCGCCATGCTCCTCGGCCACAAACGCGGTGGCGTCGTCACTCTGACTATCGACCACGAACACCTCGTCCGCCCAGGCCAGGGCCGGCAGGCATCGCCTGAGGTTCTCGGCCTCGTTCTTCACCGGCACGATCACGCTCACCGGCACCCGAGCCGTCTGCGTTGCGTCCCGAGGTTCGGATTCGGTTTCGACGATGCTCGCCATCGGTGCGATTCTCCTTGTGGGTTCTTCGGCGTTCGATCGGAATTCAGTCGGCCGCCTCGACCGCTTCGGGCCTCGGGCCGCCCCCGGCGAGCCATCGGTAGACCTCGGCCAATCGTTCCGCCTGACGATCCCAGGTGTACTGCGACTCAACCAGTTCCCGTCCTCGATTCCCGAGCGTGGCCCGTTCCTCGTGTGATCGTTCCAGCAGCGACCGAAGCCCCTCCGTCACCCCGTCCTGGGTCGGCTCGATCACGATCCCGCCCCCGGACCGGTCCAGTTCCGCGAAGTGACAGGCGGTTGTCACCACCACCGGCAAGCGAGCCGCCAGCGCCTCCAGAATCGCCATGCTGAACCCTTCGCTGTAACTGGGCAGTACAAACGCATCCGCTGCCCCCCAGACCCGCCTGGCGGCGCTCCCGGAAACGTGACCAAGCTGCGTCACCCGATCCTCCAGGCCCTTCCCCTCCATCTGCGTCAAGAATGGCGACAACGCTCCGTCGTCGTGCCCGGCAAGCAGGATATGAACCTCCGGATGTGCCCTCGCCAGCCTCCCCATCGCCTCGGCCAGCAGGTCGAGCCCCTTTTTTACGTGCAGTCGGCCGAAGAACAGGAGACAGAACTTCCCAACCAGCTCCGGATGCTCCGCTTCCAGCTCCGACCGATCCGGCAAGTCGTCGAACGGCCCCAGGTCCACCCCGTTCGGCACGAAGCAGACCGTTGCGTTGGGCGCCAGGGCACGCAGGTGTCCAATTTCAGGACGTGAGAGCGCGTGCAAGGACGACGCCTGCTTCAGATTCTTCCCTTCGATCAGGGCCGTATACACCCGCTTCTTGAGCGCCTTGTGCTTCATGGCCCACGGCTCGGCCATCCCGTGCGCCGCGATCAAGTAGGGCACTCCCGACTGTCGGGCCACCGCCGCCCCTCGCCGGGTCTGGTATTGCCAGAGGCCGTGGATGTGAACCACCTCCGCTTGTCGCACACTCGCATCAAGATCCGTTTCCGGGCCATGCAGGGTCAGGCCCACCGGCAACTCCAGTGCCTCACGCCGTGATGGGGTCGGCGTCACGATCTCGACCCGTTCCTCACCTCGACCGGCCAGCGCACCGGTCATGCCCAGAATGCTCGGCACCATGCCCCCGTCTCGTCTCGGATCGAGTCCGTTGCACAGGTGCAGCCAGCCTGTCCGGGTTGGGCGTGACGTGTCCGCCGTTTGCTGGGAGGCGGTTGCGGTGATGGTCCGTGCCGACATGGCGATCCCTCGATGTGATCCCTGGAATTCAAGCGAATGCGCAAATGATTTGAGTTACGAGGCCCGCCGCAACTTCGGTCGGGTCCGCGCCGCGACCGCGCGATCGACTGCGTCCAGCAATCCCTTCCCGAATCGTTCGGGCCCCCAATCGGCCACACACTCGGCGGCTCGTTCTCCCATGCTCTCGCGTTCCGAGTCCGACCGGGTCGCCATCCAGGTCAGGGCCTCGGCAATCGCCTCGACCCGAGTCGGATCAAACTGCATCCCCGTCGTGCCCGTCGGTTCCGGAACCAGCGTGCCCGCCGCCCCGACCCGATCACTGACCAGCAGGGGCAACCCGCTCGCCGCGGCCTCGTTGACCACCAGGCCCCACGGTTCCGAAACGCTCGCCAGCACAAACGCCGATGCGAACGCATACCAGGGCGCCAGCTCCTCCTCTTGCAGGAAGCCCGGCCGATGAATCCCCTGCCCTGCCCCACACCGAGTCACGGCCCGCTGAACCGCCAGTTCTTCCGGTCCCCCACCACACAGGATCAGATCCCAGGCATTTGCTCGACCCACTCGCTGGCAGTATTCTCCGTAAGCATCGATCAGCATCGGCAGATTCTTTTCCTCGGCAAACCGGCAAACACTCAGGAAGTACGGCCGATCCGGAATGCCGTTCCGTCCCTCGGGCGACCGTCGCGCCGCGTCGGTTCGGTTGGCGAAGGCGGCGTTATCGACCGCGTTATATCCCATCGTGATCCGATCGCTCGGCATCCCCAGCACTTCCAGGTAAGCCTGGTGACTTGCCCCTCCCACCAGGGCGGCATCGAAGACCCGCAGCCGATGCCGCTTGATGGCCTCCTTCCACCACTGGCGCGGGCGGTCGATCTCCTGACTTTCTGACATCAGCACCGACGGCCTTCCCATCCGTCGCGCCCACCGGGCCGCGGCCATCACCTCGGGCCGAACATAGCCGCTGACGGCGACCGCGTCGGGGTGCTGAGCATCGAGCACTTCCTCCATCGCCAGCGCACAATCCTGGTCGGTCAGGTCTTCCAGCACTTTCCCGGGGAACAGGACGATCCGATCAAACGGCTCCGCCCGCTGGTCCGCTTGCCACGGATAGCGACGTTCGGTCCCTGCCGTTTCGATGGCGACGACCCGCCCTCCTTGCGTTGCCAACTGCATCGCCGCGGCCCGCAACCGAGCCAGGTGGTACGGGCCAAGGTTGGTGAAGCTGATCGCAAGTTTCATGGCGAAGACACTCCGTTGTGAATCCTTGATCCCGTCCTGAGAGAGGGGGTGCGTCCGACGAGTCCGCTGGGGGTCGAATCCGAGGGCCTTACCGGGTTGATTCCGTCAGGCGGTGAACCACCCAGAGCATCACCATCGGCGCGAAGATGGTGTGACCGTACAGGTAATAGAACCAGATCGCCGGATCATCGTTCACCGTCATCAGCCAGGCGTTGAAATACGTTAACGACCACCACGCCTGAGCCCACGGCGTATCGGCGTGGTATCGGAAATAGTCGTACCCGCTCCGGATCACCAGGGCCACCACCGCCAGCACGATCACCGTGCCGATGGCTCCACCGTTGAGTTGCGTGGCCCCAAGGATCCCAATGGCTGGACCCGTAAATTTTTCATCACGTTTGAATTCCGAGCCCGCCATCCAGGCCGCCTTCCACTGATCGCGTCCGAATAGGGGTTTCTCGGGCCAGAGGGGGCGGGGAATCCAGGTTGAGAACAGGCGAAGATAATTCGCCCCATAGTCGTAACCTGACTTGTGCGGCACGGTGTCCATCATGAGCAGGAAACCGCCGTACTCCTTCGTCTCGTGGCTCATCGCATAACGAAGTGGCATCCCTTGCGTATTGGTCGACTCCTTGAGGTTCAGGCTGACGAGGATCTCCGACGGATCAAACGTCGTCACGAACTCCATGAAGGAGTCGATCCCCCCTTCCTTGCTCCTGTTGTGCTGAATACGCCAGCCGATTGCCACCGCCACCACCAGGCAACCAATGGCTGCCGCCGTGGCGATCGTTCCGATCGACGGCCTCCTGTACCTCGGCACGTACCACGCCGCAAAGGCTGTTAGAATGCCGAACAATGAGTGCGACCGCTTCCCGAAGTACATCCAGATCAAGGTGTACGATAACGTGATTGCCAGCCCTGCGATTGTCAGGGCCGGCCGGGGCCGGTTCGGTTGCCGTCCCGTGACGATCAGCAAGATTCCCGCCACCAGTTGCATGGTCGGGAACTGCAACATCAAGCGTTGCTCGCTGCTCATCAGGTTCGGGTCGTCGCCGCTCCAGCGTCTCAAGACGAGCCAGGCACTGGCCAGGCCCCAGCCGACGAGCAAGGGGACCAGCGTCATCACGATTCCCGGCGACCACGACCGCGGCGCTCTCGGCACCCGCTTCGCAATCGCCTTCCCGATTCCGCTGTAATAGATCGCCAGGAACCAGAGCAAGGCCCAGAACGCCCGAGCATTGGCCGCCGTCGTCACGTCCACTCCCCGAACATTCAGCGCCCAGTCACGATGCATCGTGGCCTGAATGACGTAGACGTGAAAATAGCCTGTTAAAAACAACCAGATTGGCGCAAACGGGTCAAAATCCCGTCGAAAAACCCGCGCAAGCACCATTCCGATGATGACCGAGGCCGTACCGAGAACGTACTGTTGATCATGATCCATGGGTGCGAATCCTTCGCCCCGGTCTGCACCGTTCGTCGGCCCGATCGGGCGACGACCGACGACCGATCATCCGTGCTCCGGCACTCCCGCCGTGACCGCATCAGCCACCGAGCGGTGATACCGCGTCCAGTCAAACGCCTCGGCCCTCAACCGCGCCGCCACTCCATACGACGCCCTCAGTTCCGGGTTCCTCCCGAGCCGTTCCATTGCCATCGCCAGCGCCTCCACGTCGGCCGGAGGCACCACAATTCCGTCCACGCCATCCCTTGCCACCGAACCCGACGACGGTGTCACCACACTCGGCAAGCCGCTCGCCAACGCCTCGTACGTCACCACCGCCGACCCTTCGAACAACGACGGGAACACAAACACGTCTGCCGATGCCATCACCCCCGGCACTTCGCCGTGCGGCACCCGGCCAAGCAGTTCGACCCCCTCCATCAATCCCGCCAGCGGGCCAAGAATCCGTGGCGCCGCCCCCAGCAGTTGCAACCGCCACCCCGGTCGTCTCACCTGTTGCCAGGCCCGCAGGAGGTAGGCAATTCCCTTCCGCTGACTGATTCCTCCCGCAAACAGGAAGGTGCAAGATGATCCATGCGTTTTCCCGTCCTTCGGCCGAAATCGCCGGGTATCAGCCGCGTACGGAATCACCCGGATTCGATCTCCCGGTATCCCATGCTTGCGTAATTCTCCGGCAATGTGCTCCGAAGGGACCAGAATTCGGTCGGCCAGTTCCAGGTCTTGCAGGCGACGCTCGTGCAGCCAGTCCAGTTCTCCTCGGTCGATCGGCTCGTCGCCCAGGTAAAGGTGAAACACCTCGGGCGATCGTTCCGCCTCCTCGATCAAGATGCGCCGCTCCTCGCGGATGTCGCCGTGCACCATGCTCAACACGGCGAAGACCCCCTGCCGCCGGCACTCGGGCAGGGCATGCACCGATCCCACATCACTGAAAATCAGGGCCGTATCGGGCAGGGTCTCTCGGATCGTTCGGGCGAGGGTGCGATCAAACCGATCGGTTCGCCACCGAGCCAGCCCTCCCCGCCCTTTCGCCCAGCGCCCCGAGAGCCTTCGCTCCAGCGCCAGGCTCGTGTCAAACGCCAGGGTTGGTCGAACTCGATCCCCCGGAATCTCATCCAGGTGCCGCCGCTTGAGTGATCGCTCGGCCCGAGCGAACCACCCCGGCGCGACCGCCGCTCCCAGGCGGCTCCATCGCTCGGTACCTCGGTAATAGAACCCGGTGAGAAACGTGTCGAGTTGCCCGCGATCCGCCAGCCCGACCACCGCCTGATAGGCCGGCGGCCGCGCATCCGGACACGCCACCACGACCGAAGGCCCTCGATCTGTCGCCGACGTCTCCCCCATCGGACGGGGAGGTGGTGCAAGTTGCGTCACGGGGTCTTCCCTGAGTCCGGCTCGGCTCGGTTGCAATCCCTTGGCGTGCAGAAGCGACCGGAATTCATCAACCGATCCGGCCGCCTCGTCCCGTCAACCCATCCCTCGATCACGGCCGACGGCCGACCAGCACCATCGACATCCAGAGCCAGGGCAACCGCCCGGCTCCTTCAAATGCCGTCACCTCAAACCCGGCCTCCTCCAGCAGGGTCGAGAGTGTCTTGCGCGACCAGAACTTGATATGTCCCCCGTCCCAGAGCGCCGTGAAGTGCTGGTCCAGCTTTCCCGTCGCCGCCAGGGCCAGGTTCTTCAAGTAGCCGTGGTACGGTGTCGAGAGCACCAGGCTTCCCCCTGGTTCCAGCGCCTCGAAGGCTCGGGCCAGAAATCGTCGGGGGTCATACAGATGTTCAATCACTTCGAGCGCAACAATGGCGTCGAAGGTCCGGTCGAACGGTTCCCGCAGGTCATCGTAAACCGAGGCGACCTCGAACGGAATGCTTGGGCACTGATCCCGAGCAATCGCCACGCCCGATTCTTCCAGGTCGATCCCGAAGACCTGATACCCCCGATCTTCCAGCGCCGAGGCAAACGCCCCGTTGCCGCATCCGGCATCGAGAATCGTCCGAATTTCCGGCCGCGCGCCCAATTGCCGAAAAACCGGAGGCCACAGATACGTATGCGTATGCGGGATCGACGCGGTGTATGACGAATAGAGGTGCTGTGTCCCGGCGAGGCTCATGATAACCATCCCTGGTGCCTGGCGCGTTGGACCCCGCGGCCGGTTCGGAATCCACTTCCTTTCGGCCGCGACGATCTCTCAGGTGGTACCCGATTCTCCCTGGCGCATCAAGTCCGATCTTTTGAAATCTCACCCAATCTCGATGGCCGGCTCCGGCAACGCTCGATCAATCTCGGGCACCCGATAGCCGAATCCCGACCCCGCCACGCTCGACCAGTCCAGCCCTCCCGATCGCCTCGCATAAAGCCCTGGGTGGACTCTCGCCTCGCTCGTCGAGGCTTCGGGGTAGAACTGCATTCCGTTCGACTCGACCCCCATGATCGTCCCGGCGTGTGCCGCCAGCAAGACGTGAGGAATCTGTGCCAGCATCGGGTTCGTCAGGTCCTGCACCATCAAAGTCATCCCGTGCGCCTTTGCCCAGCAGAGCGAGAGTAACGCCCCCGTCTGCGTTTTGCACGTTTTCAACGCCACGCCGGTCCAGCCGAGCGACCTCCCCAGCCGGACCAGTTTCCAGTCGTGGGCACTTTCATCCATGAACAGAGGTTTGCGAGCCGACACCGACCGCACGTCAATCCGGTTTGCCTCCAGGTCATACGGAAACGGCTGCTCGACGTAGAGGATCTTGCCGAAGGTCCTCGGCTCATCCCGCATCAGCCGATCGAGAATCTCGTTGACGTATTCCGGGTCCTTCACCGTGCAGTTGAAGTCGGTCGAGAGCCAGTCCACTCCCGTTTCCTCGGCGATGCGGCCGATCTTCACCATCCGGTCGTAATCCCAAACCGAATCATTCCCGCGCAGCTTGATCTTCAAGCATTTCAGGCCATCGCGGGCGATCCAGTCGCGCAGCAAGACCGGGTAGCCGTCGTCCGGCTCCTCTCCGGTCAGTTCATCCGGCCCGATCGGGTCTTTCCCTCCCACCAAGTGCCACGCGGGCAACACCTTCGGCGGGTCGTTCACCAGGAAATCACCTGGGAACATCCCCGCGAACGACGCTCCTCCCACGTCCGATTCCAGAAACGATCCCAGATCCTCAGCCATGAAGTCCCGGCTATACGTCTCATACGTTGGAACTTCGTTCAGGATTCCGTACGCATCGTGCAAGGCCTGGTCGAACACCGAGGCACAGATCAAGGCCGCCAGCCTCGGCATCGGCTCAACGCCGTCACGCTCCTCCGCGTTGAACCGATCGGTCAACCCCGGCAACCGATCCTCCAGGAAGCGATGCCCCAGGCTCATCGCGTGCCCCTTGCCCAGATCCTCCGCGCACCAGGCCTGCGCCAGTCGCTCGCAATACGCTTGCATCGCTCCCAATCGTTCCTCGACACTGGCCGAACCTGGCCAGGCCCATTGCACGCTCAGCGGCGTCTCGCCCCAGCCCTCGGACGTCGAGCCGGCGTCATCCGTCACGGTCAGCTTGACCCGTGCGCAGGTCACGTGCGTCAACGTTTCCGGCCCGAATTTTAACGGCATGCGCGTCTTGATCGGCAAGAAATACAGCGAGGCACCCACCACCCGGGCATCCTTCGGCGAAGGCATCAGTCTTTGCTCCTGCGTTCCAATCAATTCGAAAATCCGAAAACGTTCATTCCTGAATGCGGCTTAATGCCTCTGCCGCCAGCCCTCGATATCCGGTCGGTCGCTCCGGCGGACCATCGAGAATCCACCCGCTCACGCCTCGATAGCGGTCATACACCGCTTGCATCGCGTCGATGTCGTCGAACCAGCCGATCACATACGCCGCGCCAAACGTATCGCCCGCTTGAGTCGCCCGGCCGCCGATCTCCTGAATCATGCAGACGTACCCCCGCTGATGGCACCACGCCTCCGACACGTCGCCCGGGTTCAAGGTCATCCCCGCCAGCCACGGCCCCTTGGCATGCTGGTACGCCCGAATCATCCGCTCAGGGACCGCTCCCGCCCTCCGTTGATACAGAAACCGTGCATCGGGCGGAAAATCGCTCACGAACTCCTGCGATGGAATCGTCGCGGGTTCCTCATAACTGAGATACATTTGCGCAAATTCCGACCCGTTCGAGTGCTTCAGGTGCCCCGGCAGGTCGATCCGCAAGAACAGGTTGGGCGACTCGCTCACCGTTGTCACCCGGTCGGCGGCCAGGAAGAACCGCTCCCCCTCCGGAAAGATCAACGTTTGTTCCCAGATCGAGCCCGCCCGCTCGTGCGGGGCATAGGCGTCGGTCCACGCATGCCTCAGCCTCACCGCGACGAAACCGTCCCCCACAAACACCCGAGGCGCCAGCCGCTTCACCTGCGTGCAAATCTGCGGCCCTTCGACGTAGCGTTTGGGAATGTCCCCATGCACCAGGTTCCCATAATCGTACTGACCTTCCGGCACCGGCTCCCCTTCCGGGGCGGGTTCCAGCAAGAAATCGACCACGTCCAACCCGAAGCCCAGGTCCCGCGCCCCGGTGGCCTTGTCCTCGAACGAACCCCCCACGATTCCAGACACATACCCCTGCGTCGCCACCTTCGCCCGGGTGCGATCCGTTTCGATCTCCACCTGCGTTTCCGCCGGGTAGGTCTTCCCCGAGACGATCGGCAAGGCGTTCCCCAAGGGGTCAGTGACCCGCAGCATCGGTTCCTTCCTGCGTCCGGTCATGGTCGTCTCCCTGGTCGAGCCGTCTTCTCGGTACCCGATTCGGTTTTGGTGGCGTGAAGACGGATTGGACCCTCCCGGCCTCCCCGCGTCCAGGGCTTACCTCCCCCTTCCTCGTGCCCCCTGCTCCATTTTTTGTGACTGAGGTTCCCGGTTTTCCCGATGATTTCGAAGTACGGCCACGCCGCTTCGGATCGACGCCGATCCCCGCTTCCAAAGCTCGGCCGGCTCTCTCGCAACACCGCGACTCACCCAGGACGTTCTGCCATGAGCAACACCACCCTCAGCGCCGCCCGCCTCAACGCCAACCGCCGCAACGCCCTCAATAGCACCGGCCCCGTCACCGAGGCCGGCAAGGCCCGCGTCCGTCTCAACGCCTGGAAACACGGCTTCCGGGCCGAGTCCGACGCCATCGCCCCCGACGAAGCCCACGCCGTCGCCACCCGACGAGCCGAGTGGGCCTCCGCCTTCCCCACCAACCCCGACGACGGCTACCAATCCTGGCTCGTCGAGCAACTCACCCTCGCCTCGGTCCGCATCGACCGCTGCCAGGAACACCAGAACCACCAGGCCCGTTACGAGGCCGACCGCGCCGCCTCGGTCTGGGATCTCGACCGCGCCGCCGACGCCGCCCAACTGGGCGCCCGCCTCTCCCGCGACCCCGACCGCGTCGTCTCCTCCCTCTGCCGATCGTCGGCCGGGCTCGACTGGCTCCTCTCCCGCTGGCAATCCCTGGCCGATTGCCTCGAAACCGCCGGCACCTGGGACGACGCCCAGCGCCGGCTCTGCCTCGACCTGATGCAGATCCCCGACGAATTCCGCTCCTCCGATTTCACCATGCTCTCCCACCTTCCCCTCGATGAACTCCGCGACCTCGTCCGCGAGCAGATCGACGGCCTCGAATCCCTCCGCGACTCTGCCTCCCGCCTCGACCTCGCCAATCGCTCCCTCGCCGAGATTGGCCTGCCCACCTCCGAAGGCTCCGAACTCAGCCGCCTCCGCCGCTACGAAACCTCCCTCTGGCGCCGTTTCCGCTCCCTCGAAGCCTCGTACAAGGCGTCTCACCCCCCCGCCCCCGCCCTCGACGACGCCGAAACCGACGCCGACGAGATCGACGACCTCCTCACCTTCGCTCGGATGACCTCCGCCGAACCAGACCCCGAACCGGAACCCTCCCGTCCCCCCGGTCCCCGACCCGAGCGCGCCCCTTCGCAGGCGGTCACGACTGCCGAGGCCCGCCGCGCTCCATCGCCGATCGTTGCGGCCGAGCCGCCGATCCTCATGAACCGCAAGGCCCGTCGCGCGGAAAAGGCCCGCCGAAAAGCTCGACTTGCGTGACGAGACCGAACAAAGCCATCTGCCAGATTGGCAGCCTTCGGCGAATCCGCCCCCCGATCACGACGATTCCGACGGTGCCGTTGCCTGGTGAGCCCCCTTGGTGGCTTGCTCAAGCGATCGTCGCGCCCAGCGTCCGGCCAAAACACCGCCGACGACCAGTTGCAGCGGGTGGTAGACCATGATCGGCAGCAAGATCAGCCCGAGTTGCGGGTCTTGCCCGAAGATCAACGACGCCATCGGCACGCCCGAGGCCAGGGTCTTTTTCGACCCGCAGAAGATGGCGGCGATCTGGTCCGCGTCGGAGAAGCCCAGCCATCGGCTTGAGACGGTGGTCGCCGCAATCACGATCGTCAGCAAGGCCGCCGACCCGACCAGGGTTCCCACCACCGGCCCCAGGCCATGCTCGGTCCAGACCCCTCGCTCCATCGAGTCGCAAAACGAGGTGTACACCAGGAGCAAGATCGTCCCTCGATCCACCTTGTTGATGAACCGCTTGTTCCGTCCCGCCCAGGCTCCCAGCCAGGGCCGCAACAGCTGCCCGAGCAGCAGGGGCAAGACCAGCCAGATCACCAGGTCGATCACCACCTCGCCGAAGGGCAACCCCTTGCCCTGCGCCTCGGCCATCCAGCCGAGCCAGAGCGGCGTCAAGACCACCCCCAGCAAGGCCGAAATCGTCGCGTTGAAGACCGCCGCCGCCACGTTCCCCCCCGCCGTGGCCGTCAGCGCGACCGACGAGGAGACCGTGGACGGCAAGGCGCAGAGGAAAAAGAACCCGAGCCTCAGGCCCGGCGACATCCCATCGCCCACCAGCCAGAGCATCGTGATGCCCAGCACCGGAAAGACGAGGAAGGTGAACCCCTGGATCAAGAGATGCAAGGGCCACTGAAGCGTCCCTTCACGTAGGCTCGCAAACGGCAGCGACACCCCATGAAGAAAGAAGATCAGGGCCACCCCGACCTTGGTCAGCACTTCCGGCTTCAAGGCCCCGCCACTGGCTCCCGGCCCTGGAAACAGGTACGCCAGCCCCACCGCGGCGGCCATGCCGATCAGGAACCAGTCGGGCCGGGGTCGAAACGGTTTGCGAGGGACGCTGAGCCTCATGGCGGATTCCGGGGGAAGAACTCGGGAGACGGCCATCAACGGCCAATGCCCCGGAAGGCCGTCGCCGATCGCGGCGTCCCCGGGGCATCAGGTCCGAGTCACAGGCTGCGAGCGGGATCAGACGCTCAGGTGGGGGGCGTTGATCCCGGTGCTTTTGTAGCCGAGGGCGTACTTCTCCCTCCGGGCCAGTTCCAGGTCGTGCTCGACCATCATGCTCACCAGGCCGTCGAGATCGACCTCCGGCTCCCAGCCGAGCTTCTGCTTCGCCTTGCTCGGGTCGCCGAGCAACACGTCCACTTCCGAGGGCCTCATGTACCGCTCGTCGAACTCGACGAAGTCGTTGTAGTCGAGGTCGAGCTTCGAGAAGGTCTTCTCCAGGAACTCGCGGACCGAATGGGTCACCCCCATCGCCACGATGTAGTCATCCGGCTCCTCTTGCTGGAGCATCAGCCACATGGCCTTCACGTAGTCGCCGGCGAATCCCCAGTCGCGCTTGGCGTCGAGGTTCCCCATGACCAGCTTCTTCTGCAAGCCTTCCTTGATCCGGGTGGCCCCGACGGTGATCTTCCGGGTCACGAAGCTCTCGCCGCGCCGGGGGCTCTCGTGGTTGAACAGAATGCCCGAGCAGGCGAACAGCCCGTAGGCTTCCCGATAGTTGATCGTCTGCCAGTGGGCATACAGCTTGGCACAGGCGTACGGACTGCGCGGGTGGAACGGCGTCTCCATCGTCTGCGGCGGCGGGGCCGAGCCGAACATCTCCGAGCTGGACGCCTGGTAGAACCGCACCGGCTGGCTGCGGGCGAGCTGCCGAACCGCTTCGAGCAGCCGGAGCGTTCCCACCCCCACCACGTCGGCCGTGTAGATCGGCTGGTCGAACGAGACGCGGACGTGGCTCTGCGCCCCCAGGTTGTACACCTCGTCCGGCCGGATCGTCTCCATCAGCATCGACAGGCTGGAGGCGTCTCCCAGGTCGGCGTAGTGCAGGTGGAACCGATCGGCATAGGCCGGGTTGCGGACGATGTGGTCGATCCGCGATCGGTTCAAGGTGCTGGTCCGCCGGACCAGGCCATGCACCACGTAATCCGGCTTCTCCAGCAGGAAGTCGGCCAGGTACGATCCGTCCTGACCGGTGATCCCGGTGATCAACGCATGCTTCATCGATCCGTCCCTCCGCGTGGCATTCGATGGGGCCGGGGGCGTCCTTGCGTCCCGGTGGCGGCCTCGGCGCGAGCAGATCGGTCGGCAATGCCGGGCGCGATCGGTCGGGCCGGGGTCGAGGAAGACTCAGGGGATGTGATACGAGGCCCGATCCTCCGGCAGGACCGGATCCATCACGTCGAGCAATTCTGTAATGAAGTCGCGCAGCTCGTCATCGCCGAGCCCGGTTTCACTGGGGTAGAAGACCTCCACCGTCAGTCCCGACCCCCGCGTGGTGCGGCCGTGGCTGCTCCGGCTGGAGATCGGCAGGCCCCGGACGAACCGCTCAATGCGACCTTCTCCGAAAATGTAGTACCAGAATCCGATCTTCTGGACCAGTTCACTCTTGCCGTAGCCCAGCACCGAAACCTCTTGCGGTGGTCCCGAGGCCCGGTCGATCGCAACCACCTTGGTCAACGACTCGATCTTCTCCCACCCTCCCGAGGGCAGGCAGACTTCCGGAGAGTGACGCAGGTTCAGCCCTCGATCCGAGTAATTCATCCAGAGCCAGACCTGCACCCCCGGCCGCCCTCGAAGTGTGTAGACCCGGTTCAGGTACTCGGTCGCCTGCGACTCGACGGCGATCTTTTCGTCGACCGGTTCATCCTTGCCGACCCAGTTTCCCAGGGTCATCGGAATCGTTTGCAACGACCGCTTCAACGGCGGCCGGTCGGTCAGGGTTGCCCGTTCCACCGCCGCTTCGGCCACCAGGCCGAGGCTCAGGATCGCGAGGCCCAGCACCGCGCGTCGGGTCGTGGTCATCGTTGGTCAGTCTCCCGCGGAAAGCAAAAGGCCCAGGGCTGCCCGGTCGTCGTCCTCAGTTGCGCAAGCGGTTGTCGATCATCCCGCCGCCGGGGCGGCGCTGGTTGCGGCCGAGGCTGGCCGGTCCTCCTCGACGATCATGTTCAGAATCGCGCACTCAATCCGCAGCAACGCCAGCCCGAATCCCATGAGCAACAGCCCTTCGATCGTGTGAAAGGTCCCCTGCGCCAGCTTCGGATCGTAGGCCATGATCCAGCCGGTCAGCACCACCCGAGCAATGTTCGCCGTCAACGCCACCGGAATGGCCGAACCAATCAGGACCAGGCGATACCACCTCGGCCTCGGTGTCAGGAAGGCCACGGCGGTCGTCAGGGCAAGGAACCCGGTGAGCTGCCTCATCCCGCTGCACGCCTCGGCCACGAACATCCGGACGCCGCCCGGCAAGGTCAGATGGTTCCCCTCGCACAGCACCGGCAACCCGGTGCCGTTGAGGATCACCGAGGCTGCCTTGCTGACCATCAGTTGCAAGGGATTGGCGATCGTTGTGTACAGGTGGATTGGCAAGGGAACCATGAAGACCAGGAACGCGAGCGCAAACCCATACCGAGACAACGCTTCCCGACCCGCAAACAACGCCACGATTCCCGCCAGCCCCGCGATAAACGACAGGTCGCTGGCGATCCCGACCGGCACGACGATCGTCGCCAGCCGCCCCAGCAGGGCCATCATCAGCAAGACCACCCCCACCCCCACCGCCGGCACCTGCCGAATCGGGCCGTACTGGGCCGCCATGTTGGCAAAGTAGAGGCTGATCAGGGGAACCAGAAAGCCATGACTGTAGTTCTGATCCGTCGACCAGACCTGCACAAAGTGCACCAGCGTCGATCGGAACAGGACCGCCAGCAAGGCCAGGCAGGCCGCGGCCCCCAGCAGGGCCGTTCGGCCGTCGCGGTCGCGCCAGCCGTCCCGAATCTGGGCCAGCAACGGCGGGAGTTCACGGGGGACCGGCGCCGAAGCGTCGTCTCGGGCCGAGATGGTGGAAGTCGCCAAGGTTCGTCTCCTCACTCTCCGAGGGTCCGCGATCGCAACGGTCGGGCAGTCACCGACAGGTCGGTCCCGTCCCCCTCGCCGCCTTCGGTGCCGACCAGGCTCATCCCGCGCCGAAGCTGGATGCGGATGGCCTCGCTCGTGACCGGGTCGTTCGGGTCAGTGGTCATGCTTGCCAGCAGGCAAGATCGCTCGTCGCTGCTCTTGCCGGTGCGGCCGTACAGTTCGGCCAGGTTGAACATCCAGGAACGCCGGGCCGGCTCCTCGGCCTTCGAGAGGTGCTCGACGGCCGACTGGTACCGCTCGGCCGCCTCGTCAAAGCGACCGGCCAGCGCCAGGGCTTCGGCCGAGGCCGCCTCGTGCAGGGCGGTTGAGCATCCTGAAGGAGCCGGTTCCTCACCCAGCGCGATGGCTCGATCGAGGGCCGCTTCGGCCGCCGAATCGCCTCGATTCCGGAGCAACCGGGCCGCCACCAGCCAGACCTCGGCCACGTCGGGCAAGACGTCTTGCCAGTCCTCGGTCGACCATTCAGGCCGGTTGGCCATGTCGAGCACGACGACGTTGATCAGGTCTTCCAGAGGGAGGCCGAAGCGTCCCCCCCGGGGTTCACTATGAAAGGTGGGTCTTGCCGAGGGATCGGGCTGGGCGCGACAGGCCATTTCCAGGGCCGATCGGTAGACCCGCTTCGCCGCCTCCACGTTCCCCTTCGCGAGCAAGGCCCGTCCGGTCCAGGACAGGCTCCAGACGTCTCGACTGAGCCCCACGGCAGCAGCGGCCGGATCGACCCCCGGCTCCTGCAGGGCTCGCCAGGCCTTCGCGAATCGCAGGCTCGGATGTCCCGGAGCATTGCCCGAGGCCGCATGCAAGAGGTCGCCGGCACGCTCCTGATTGGCCGGATCAAACCCCACTCCCTGTCCAGAGAGCAAGGCCGCTCGCATGATCATTTGATCGGACGTACTGTTCCACCATTTCGCCGGAGGCAGCTCTTGCTCGCGTTCGATCGACAGCTCCAGAGTGGTCCCTTCCGGTCGCTTCCCGTCGGCCAGTTGATCGGCCAGGCGTCCGGTCTCTCGGTCCACGACGGCCCAGGTCCAGGAGAGCCGAAGGCCCACCGCTCCGACCGCCACGGCCACGAACATCAAGGGAATGCAGAGCCACGAACCTCCGGGAACGGTCCAGCCGGCGGGGGCGATCCGGTCGGTCGGCAGCGGAAGTCGTGCCGCCGCTCGGTTCCGAGCGGCCGGCCTCGACCTCGCTCGCTCCCGATCGGGCTGAGCCGTCAAGATGGCCTTCGCCGAGGGCCAGTCACCCGATCGCGTGACGATCGGCTCGGGCTCGTCGTTGCCGCTTGCCTCTGGGACGAAGGGCTCGATTGGCTCCGAGGGATCCTCGATCGGCTCGGGGGCGGCAGGGGTTTCGGCTCGCGGTTCGGTCGGCTCGGCCACGTTTTCCACGGGCGCGTCGTGGTTCTCGACCGCCGGTTCCGGCGCCGCGAGCGGTTCGGGTTCCGGCTCGGGCTCGGGCTCGGTGGTCTGCGTCACCTCGGAAGGCTTACGGCTCAGGAACGAGACGAGTTCGGACAGTCCGATCATCGGCACCCCGAGCTTCGGCCGCTTCTCGACGGGCGAAGCCGGCTCAACCGTCTGCTCGGTGTCCACGCAGGCCAAGGGCTCCGCAATCGCCAGGCTCGGCCCTTCCCAGGGGATTGCCAGTTCGGTGCAGGTCGAGCGGGCCGGGTCGGCGGGCTCCTCGCTCGGGGCCGGATCCAAGGCGATCGGATCGCCTGGAGTCTCGACCTCAACCTGACTCAACCCCTCGACCGCCGGCGTCTCGGTCGGATCGGGAGCCGGCTCCAACTCCTCCAGGCGATCGGCCGCCAGGGCCTCGATCATGCCGTCGATCGGCTCGATCGCGTCAGAAGTCGCCGTGGCGTCCTCCTGGTCGTCGATCGCAACAGGATCGTCCTGCTCATCGACCGCGATCGGTCCGGGTTCGACCCCCTCCGCTTCGACGAGGAGACTCGCCTCCAGGAGAGACTCAGCAGTCTGGGGGGATGGTTCCTCGGCCTTCTGCTCCAAGGGCGTGGGCTCTCCCGATTCGGAGGCGAGTTCAGGATCGGGGGTGGTCGATCGGAGCAGCGTCTCGACCGGCACGATCTCCTGGGTCACTCGCAGCGCCCGGCTCTGGGGCGGAGCCTCGACCATTGGCGGTTCGGCGACCTCGGGACAGGTCGCCTCGTCCTCGATCGAGGACGGTCGAGGGGCCGCCTTCGGTTGCGTTCGATTCGCTGGGGTGGGATACGACGGTGGCTCGCTCGGGGTCGGACGTTGGTATCGAGGAGCGACGGGAGCCACGGGTTCCCGACGTGCTCGGAGCGAGGGCTCCGGGGTGACCGTTGGCCTCAACGGGGCCGAGGAGGCGCGGACCTTCGGCTCCGGTTGCCCAACGGGGCGTTCCCGGTTCTTGATCGAGGCGCCGGCCGCTCGCCATCGGGCTTCCCATTGACGTTCGTGCAAGCGATCCTTGAGCCATCGTTCCCGCTGCTTGAGCCGGGCTTCGAGGCGAGCCACCTCAGCCTTCTGCTGGTCGAGGGGGTCAGAGGACGACTCCGGGGGTTGCTCATCCTGCGGGCGGGTTTGCGGCTCCGGCTCGCTGGCGATGACCACCTGCTCCTCGGGGGGAAGTGTGGGGTCGGGATCCGGATCGAGGTCGGGGGCATCCATCGTGGGGAGCAAGGTCAACCAGCGGTCGGCCAGTCGCAGCGTCGAGCCCATCGGGACCGGGCGGGGGGCGTCGGCCGGTCGACCGTCAAGGGTCAGCGTCGAGGAGGCCTCGACTGGCTGGAGGTGCCAGGTGTTCCCGCGGCGACGGAGCAGGCACTCGACCTCGGCCAGCGCAGGGTCATCGAGCCGGACCTCGCACGATCGGCCCCGGCCAATCCGGACGCTCGCCTCGGTCAGCGAGACGATCCGGGTCGCCCGGCTATTCCGGGCTCGGATGTGCAGATAGGCCGCATCGTGCATCCTGATCGCTCCTCCTTGAAGCTGATCCGCAACGCGGGGCATCCCGGCTCCTCGTCAGGCGGCCTCGACAAACAGATCCGTCCCACCGGACAGCCAGCGGTCCAGGGTCCCCAGCACCGCACAGGCCGACAGGGCCACGGCGGGCAACTCGACCGTCCAGTGAACACTGGCAAAGACCCCGAAGCAGACCGCCGAGGCCACCAGTCCACAGGCCAACGCCCGGTCGGCCGATCCGACCCGCCGCCAGGCCCTCACGATCCGAGCCAGGCCCCACAGCAATGCCAGGCCAAGCACCCCCGCCCCGGCCAGGCCCGATTCCACCACCCACTGCAACACGCTGCTGCCGGCAGTCGTTGGGCTGGCATCGGTTGCTTTGTACGACGGAATGACCCGGCCGAAGGTGCCCAGTCCCGTCCCAAGGATCGGGAAGTCCCGGATGATCCGGGCCGACTGGGTCCAGAGCCGCTCGGCCCGGCCCAGGTCGGCGGTGATCGGCGCGAACTTCGGATCGGTCCCCCAACCGGCAAGGCGGTTGCCCGAAACCCCCGCGCCGAGGCTTCCCAGGGCGAGAACCGTCAGCCCCACCGCCAGCCATCGCAACCCGGTCGGCCAGGCCCCCGGCAGCCCTGCCAGCACCAGGCCGACCGCGAACGGGATCGCCAGCATAGGCCCGGCGATCACCCCGATCAGGGCCGAGCCGGAGAGGACCACCAGAACGAGCAACCCGACCAGCGGGGCGAGCCCCGACCGGCCGATTCGATCGGCCATCGGTTCCCGGCTCCCCCGCGGAGCGAGCAGATGCAGCAGCAAGGCCAGCGACAACGGCAAGCCCAGGGCTCCAATCGCCAGGTACGCCCCGGGGCCTCCCATCAGACTTCCGAGAAAGAAGGGTCGATGGGGTCGAGGGAGCAACCAGGGCCCGGTTGCCCCACCTTCCTCGGCCAGGGGACGAAGGACCGACGTTCCGGGAGCCCTCAGCAGGTCGAGGGTCGAGGGAGCCCAGCTCGGTGCCTTGCCAGGGGTGATGATCCCCAGCAACTCCGGCACGTCACCGGCCATCTGGACCAGTCCGATGCCCGTCATCAGCACGAAGATCCCGACCACGCTGCCCCAGATCACCATCGTCCGGCCCAGCTTCCGGGCGAACCGGGCCGAGGTGATCAGGACCACGAGCCCGATACTCGCGTCAAAGAGCCAGCGGAGGGTCGCCGATCGGTCCACCGTGGCCGGGGTCCGCGAGGCGAGAGCCTCGGGAAGCTCGGCCTCCGGGTCGTCGGCCAGGACCAGTGCTGTCGGCACCCCTCGGGCATGAAGCGATCGGGCTTCCGGAGCGATCCGACGAGCCAGGCTCGACGGAATCGGGGCGAGCTGAACGACCGCCAGGCCCACGGCCAGGACTCCCAGGACCGGCAAGGGGCTGAATCGAATCCGGGCCTGCCCTTCGATTGCCACCCGGGCCAGGCCAAGAACGACCAGCAAGACGGCCGAGGCGGCGATCACCGGCCGCCACCACCAGACAACCCCGCCAAAAGCCAGGGCCGTCCCGGCGAGCATCCCGACGAGGATGCCCGCCTGGAGGCGATCGGTCCATTCAAGGATGCGGATGCGAAAGGTGCCCACCGGGAGTCTCCGGTTCGAGTCGAATCGGTGCGAAAACGCTCGGGATCACTCGGCCGCAGCCAGCGCCCCGGCCGCTCCACGCGACCGGCCGCCGAGACGGCCCGTGCTCACCGGACCGACCGGCTCGCCATGCTCATCAAGATACGAAGAAACACACGACCAGTTGTTCACGTCCTCGCACAAGCCATTGAAGACGACGCCGACAATTGGGGCTTGCGACTGTTCGAGCATCGAGCGGGCTCGAAGGACCGGCCGAAGGTCGTTCGCCCCGGCCCGGACGACGAGGATGGCCGAGTCGACGATCCGCCCGAGCATCCGGCAGTCGGCCAGCCCGAGGATCGCTGGGCCGTCCAGGATCACCCGGTCGTAATGGCGCGAGACGGCCGCGATCAGTTGCTTCATCTCCAGGGCGCCGAGGACCTCGACCGGAACGCCCGAGGGATCGCCCGCGGGCAGGAAGTCGAGGTTCGGGATGTCGGTCGAGACGACCGTGCGTTGCCAGGGCATCTCGCCTCGGAGCACATCGACAAGGCCGAGGTCGTGGTCGGTGTCGGCCTCGGGATCGTCGAAGACCGGGCGGAGGCTCGGACGGCGGAGGTCCACTTCGAGGAGCAAGGTGCGCTCGCCCGACCGGGCACAGGTGGCGGCCAGGTTCAGGGCGGTCGTGCTTTTGCCCTCGCCGGCCTTGGCGCTGGTGACGAGCAGGGTGACAGCAGGCTTGCCCTCGGGGCAGGTCATGCCGACCAGGCTGGCTCGCAGGTTCCGGTAGGCGTCGGCCTCGGCCGAGTACGGGGCGCCGGCGGTCCAGAGGTGCCCGCCGCGTTGCAGCTTTGCCGTACGCTTCATGCGGGAGACGACGCCGAGCAAGGGAAGCGTCAGGCCGCTCGTCAGTTGCTCAGGGGCCCGAACCGAGTGATCGAGGTGTTCAATGGCCAAAACGGTCCCCACTCCGGAGACCATCGAGACGAGGCAGACCAGGGCCACGAGCAAGGTATAACCTGGCCGGACAGGTTTGGTTGGTGGTGTGGGACGCTGAACGACACGGACGGGCTTGTTCTGGGTTTGCGACAGCACGTCGAACTGTTCGATCTTCGCTCGAAGCGAGGCGATCCCTGCGGCGGTGCGCTCTCGCTCCTTGAGCAAGGTGTTGAACTGGTTGTGGTCGGGGGCCATCCGCTGAATTTTCTGCAAGATTCCCTGTTCCGCTTCCTCGATCTGGGTCAGTTCGCCGGTGAGAACCTCGCGATACTGGGAGAAGAGGGTCGCGGTCGGGTCTTCCTGGGGGCCGCTCGCTTGGATCGACATCGCCTGGAGATCATGAATTTGTTGTTCCAGGTCGCGTCGCATCTTCATGTAGCGGGTGATGGCCGGGTCGCGAGGGTTGCGGGCGACGCGGGCGACCTCGCCGATCTTCAGGTCGAGGGCTTGGCGGCGTTCCATCAGATCCTCAAGCTGACGCTGCTCGATCGAGAAGGCCGGTCCCTGCTCCTTGGGGAACATCCGGGCGATCCAGAGCTGATGCTGAAGCTGATCCATGCTGTTCTGCTTCTGCATCTTCAGGAGGCCGAGCGACTCGTAGCGGCGGACCAGGTAGTTCTCGCCGTCGGGAGAGAGGTCGGGCGAGTTAGCCATGGCCTGGCTGATCCGGCGGTCAATCTCGGCCAGCTCGTCGTACATCTTCTTGATGTTGGCCTCGGCGGCGGCCTGCGAGTTGGCGACCTTGGTGTCGACCTCGGCCTGCGAATCGCGTTCGTACTCTTCGAGCCAGAGGTCGAGGATCGTGGCGACGCGGTACGGGTCGTTACCTTCGAGATGAACGTCGTAACGGGTCGATTGCGCGAGACGGTTGGTTCGAAGCTCGGCCAGCAGCTCCTCGACCGGATCCCCTTCCGACCGCACCGGAGGCCCGATGCGGGGGCTTCGCAGCACCTCCTCGACGGTCTGCCGGTTGCGGAGGTGGGCCAGGCGGTTGGCTTCGTACTGCTCGGGGGTGACGGCCGAGAGGTTAATCGAGTCGTCGGCCATCAGGCTGGCGAGGATCGAGTCAAACTGCGGCGGCACAATCTCGATCTGGGCCGACGCCCGATAGACGGGCTTCTGGCGCAGGACCAGGGTGGTGCCGATGGTGGCCAGCACCCCGCCGACGAGGACGATCAGCCAGAACCGCCGACGCAGAGCGCGGAGGTAATCGGCCGGAGTCTTGCCCGAGGGGGAGCCGGTCGATCCGGAAGGGCCCGAGGCCGAGCCGATGGGGATGTAGGCCGGTGGCGGAGTATGAGGCGCAGGAACCGCCGAAGCCGCCGGGGCAATCGAGTTTTGGGGAACCCCGGCGGCCTGGCCGCCATAGGGGAGGATGATCCGCTCCATGAGTCACACCCTTCCTTGAGCGTCGCGTCACGGTCAGTCGGTGTCGGGCGATCGGGGGACGAAGGCCACTCCCGACGAGGGGGAGGGCCAGCCACCGGCGAGCCCGGCGGGAGCCGTGGCCAGCACCAACGTGGTGCCGGGGGTCGGCGATCCGCTGAGGACGTTCTCGGGTTCCGACCCGATCGAACGCCCGAGCACCCCGTCGGCCAGGAGCCGACCGAGGCGCTCACTGCTCGCCAGCGAGAGCCGCTGCAGGAATCGGAAGGCGATGTCGGAGGCCAGGTCCGACCGATCGCTGAACCGCAAGTCAACTGTCAGCAAGGTATCGCCGGCACCGAAGAGTCGGAACTGAGCGGTGGGACCCGACAGGCGATCGGTCGAGGGGTCACCTTCGATCTCCGCGGGCCAATCACCGTGATCGCGTCGGGCGGCCTCGGTGCCGGGGCCTCGGAACGTCAGGCGAGCGGCCGAGCAGCCGAGCGTTTCGGCCGTTTCGGTCATGATCTCCAGGACGCGATCGGAGTCGGCGGCCAGCTCGACGCGCTGGATCGCTTCCCAGGTGATCTTGGCGGCGCGGCGTTCCTGGCGACCCCGCACCATCCGGGCCGCCAGATCGTTTCGCAGTTCCGCCAGCTCGTTGCGACGGCTGTAGAGGATGACGACGAAGGCCGAGCAACCGGAGCTTCCGAGGATCAGAGCCAGCACATCGCTTCGCATGGCCACTCCGAGCAGGACGACACCGCAGAGAAAAGCGGTGAAACTGTAAAGCATGGCCGCGGCCTGTCTCGGGTCGAGCCCGAGGCCGATCAGGACGTGGTGGACGTGGCGGCGGTCGGCAGCCGTCAGGGGGAGGTTGCGCACCCATCGGCGGAAGATAGCCAGGGCGGTGTCGGAGATCGGCAAGCCCATGGCGAGGATCGGCAGGAGGATGGAGACGGCCATCGTCCCTTTGAGCGAGCCCTGAATGCCGATGACGCCGATCAGCATGCCGATCAGAAGGCTCCCGCTGTCGCCGAGAAAGATGCAGGCCGGATGCCAGTTGTACAGCAAGAAGCCGGCCAGGCCGCCGGCAAGCGCCGCCCCCATCAGGGCCGAGCCGTAGTTGCTCAGGGCGACGGCCACGAGCATCATCGTGCCGGCAACAATCAGCCCGACGCCCGAGGCCAGACCGTCCATTCCATCAATCAAGTTCCAGATGTTCATGCATCCGAGGAACCAGAGCAAGGTGACGGCGATGCTCGGCAGGTCGAGCAGCAAGGTTTCGGGACGGCCGGGGAAGCCGAGGGTGAAGGGCAGGCTCAGCGAAAGCTCGAGGCCGAGGATTTCGACCGATTCGATCCGGATGCCCCCCGCGTAAAGAAGCATCACGGCCACTGCCTGGCCGAGCAGCTTGGCCCGGGGTGTGACGCCGATCGTGTCGTCGACGACACCGAGGAGCAAGACCACCCCCGCGGCCATACCGATCCAGACGAGCGAATCGGCCCAGGAGGTCAATCCTGGCCAGTCGGGCATCAGGCCGCCAAAGGTCAAGGCTCCCAGGCCGACCGACAGTCCGACCGCCAGACCCAGGCCACCGAGTCGCGGCGTGGCTCCCTTGTGGACCCGGCGGAACTGATCGGGCCGATCGATGGCCCCGGCCCAGATGGCCAGTCGGGTGACGATCGGCGTGGCCAGCACGCAGCCGAGGAACGAGAGCGCGAAGACGAGCAGGTAGGAATCGGGCGTCATGGACCGGCACCAGCTCCATCCGGCCCGGACGTGCGAACTGAACACAACGCCCACCGGGGGCGTGGTCAATGGTTCGCAAGCATCCGTGCTCGATTGCGAATCCTTCGATTCCATTCGACGGAGACGATCCGACAGTCGATCAGGACCGCGGACCCAGCCTGATTGACCGTACCGGATCAATCAGGTCGGCGAAAGGCTATTGCCTCTGACCGATCCTCTGACAAAACGGTTGGGTCATCATGACAGGAAACTCCTCCTTGATGTTTCGCGAGGGGTGTAATCACTCAGGAGTCGGAAGTGACGAGCAGTTCCGAGAATTCCAAAAGGGCTCGAAGACGGGCCTGAATGGCGAAACGTTCCGAGTTGTCTTTCCCGCCGTTGGTGATCGAGCGGCCGTAGTATGAACCGGGACGTGGCGAGGGTCAAGAGGGAATCGGTCCTCCGGTGGAATCGGTGGTCGAGACTCCAGGAACACATGCGCTGGTGTTCGATGTTGAAGTGGGTCGGCGTTGGACATGGGGGCGAGACAAGAACCAGCTTCCCGCTCTCGGGATCGAACCCGTGGGAGGAGGGGCCGGAGGATCGCGCTGAGGGCGGCTGGTTCCTGAGGTTGGGGGTCTCAGGTATGATCGATTCCCGAGCTTCCGCAGCGTGGGGTTTGAGGAACGAAGGCTTCGGGATCGTCGAGCTTGTGAGAGACCTCATTCTTGGGACGGCGGGTCATATTGATCATGGGAAGACGTCGCTGGTCCGCGCCCTGACCGGCGTCGATACCGACCGTTTGCCCGCGGAAAAGCAACGGGGCATCACGATTGATCTGGGGTTTGCCGCGCTCGACCTGGGAGAGGTCCGGATTGGCCTGGTGGACGTTCCCGGCCACGAGCGGTTCATCAGGAACATGTTAGCTGGTGCCACGGGGTTCGATCTGGCCTTGCTGGTGATCGCGGCAGACGACTCGGTGATGCCGCAAACGCGGGAACATCTGGAAATCCTTCGGCTGCTGGGGTTGCGATCCGGGTTGATTGCCCTGACCAAGTGCGACATGGCCAGCGAGGACTGGCTCGATCTGGTCGAGGAGGATGTTCGGACGCTGGTGGCCGGAACGTTTCTGGAAGGGGCGCCCATCGTTCGCACCTCGGCCGTGACCGGGTTGGGGATTGAGGAGTTGCGATCGACCCTGGCCACCCTGGCCTCGGCCATTCCGAGCGTTTCGACCGAGGCACCGTTTCGGATGGCGATCGACCGATGCTTCACGGTCGCCGGGCATGGCACGGTGGTCACGGGAACGATCGTCTCGGGCGCGGTGAGCGTGGGAGACGAGCTGGAGTGGCTGCCCGAGGGGCGTCGGCTTCGGGTCCGAGGGCTGCATCGTCACGCTCAGGCGGTGGATCGGATTGATCGGGGAGCGCGGGCGGCGATCAACCTGGCGGGGGTGCATCACTCGGAGATCCACAGAGGGCAAGAGCTGGCGACCCCTGGGTTTCTTCGACCGTCGGTGGTGCTGTCGGCCGCGCTGAGGGCCTCGGCCGAGGCGCCTCGGCCCTTGAGGCATCGAGCCCGGTATCGGTTGCACCTGGGAACGGCCGAGGTGACGGCCTCGCTGTCCTTGCTCGACGGTCCAGAACTGGCACCGGGCCAGGAAGGGTTCGCCCAGTTTTTTCTGGGAGAGCCGGTCGTGGCCGAGTATGGCCAGCCGTTCGTGATCCGAGAGGAAAGCCCCCCGTGGACCGTCGGCGGCGGTCAGATCCTTCAACCAGTTGCGAAACGAATCCGGCGAAAGGACCTGCGCGATCGAGAACGGCTGGAGCAATTGCATCGTGGCGACCCGATCGAGCGGGCCAGCGCGGTGATGGGTTCGTATCAACTGGAGCCGTGGTCGAACCTCGACCTGGCACGAGACGCCGGGCTCGATCCCGATGAGGTGGATCGAGTGGTGGCCGAGGCCCGATCAAGTGGCGAGCTCATTGATTTGCCGGTCGGTCCGAGACGGACGATCCGGATTGTCCGATCGCATCTGGAAACGTTGGAAGATCGGGTGGTGCGAGCGGTGGGCCGTTTGCATGAACGGAACCCGAGGCTTTCCAGTGTCAGGCGGTCGAGCGTGCTGGGGACCTTGAGCGACCTGAAAAGTGAGTCGCTAGTCGGGGCGGTGATTGACCGTCTGGCGAAGACGGGACGCCTGGTTGCCACCGATCGGACGGTGGCGCTGGCCGGGTATCAGCCGCAATTGACCCAGGCCGAGCGCCGGCTCAAAACCGAGTTGCTCGACGCGCATCGGGGGACCGGCTTCGCGCCGCCGATGGTCGCGGAGTTGCTCGATCGGGCCGGGAATCGGCGGGAGATCGTCCCGGAACTGCTCGATCTGCTGGCGGAGGAAGGGCATCTGGCGGCGGTCGAACCGCGAGCATTGTATCTCGACGCCGATACCGACGTGCAGCTCAAACGTTTGGTGAGCGATCGCCTGCGGGACGGATCGACGATCAGCATGGCCGAGCTACGCGACCTGCTCGGAACATCGAGAAAGTATGCAGTGCCGATCGGAGAATATCTGGATCGGATTGGCCTGACGATCCGAGACGGAGATCTCCGGCGGCTTGGAGCGGTGACGGAGGAACCCGTGGGATGACGACCGATTGGGAAGACCACCCGGGCGATCGACCAGACCCCTCGGCCTTTCGCCGATTGCCTCCCGTTCATGCCCTGATGTCTCGGCCCGAACTGACCGAGGCGATCGAGGCAAACGGTCGAGAAGCGGTCGTGTCCGTCGTCCGCGCCGTGCTGGAGGAGGCTCGGACGGCCATCGCTCGCGGGGTGGCATCGACCACGCTGGAGGGGGAAGACGAGGTCCTCAGTGGTGTGCTGGATCGGCTCGCTCAGGATCGGCCGAGCTTGCGGCCGGTCATCAATGCCACGGGGGTCTTGCTGCATACCGGACTCGGGCGAGCCCCCCTGGCGAGGGAGGCCAGCGAGGCCGTCGCCCGCGTGGCCAGCGGCTACAGCAATCTGGAATTCGATCTGGACCAGGGGACCCGAGGGCGGCGATCGAGTGGTGTCGCGGCCCTGCTGCGTCGGTTGACCGGGGCAGAGGCCGCGGCGGTCGTGAATAACAATGCCGGGGCGACCATGATTGCGCTTCGGGCCCTGGCAAGCGGTCGAGAGGTGATTGTCTCTCGCGGGCAACTGGTCGAGATCGGCGGCAGCTACCGCTTGCCGGAAGTCTTCGAAAGCTCCGGGGCCAGACTCCGAGAAGTCGGCACGACGAACAAAACACGCCTGAGCGATTACGAGCGGGCGATCGGTCCCGAAACGGCGGCCATTCTCCGGGTGCATCCGAGCAACTACCGGATTGTCGGCTTCACGGAATCGGTCGGCATCGCCGACCTGGCAATGCTGGGGCGATCGAAGGGCTTGCTCACGATTGACGACATCGGCTCCGGGGCGATCGGGCCGGGGCGACCGCCGGGGATCGTGGGAGAGCCGACGGTAATCGAGGCGATCGAGGCCGGGGCCGATCTGGTGCTTTGTTCGGGGGATAAGTTGCTTGGCGGGCCTCAGTGCGGGTTGTTGATCGGCAAGGCAGAGGTGGTACGGCGGATCGAACGCGATCCGATGATGCGAGCCTTGCGTGTCGACAAGATGACCTTGGCGGCACTTGAGGTCACACTCCGCCTGGCGATCGACGCGGAACGAGGAGCGCGGTCGATTCCGCTCTGGCGGTTCCTGTCGGTCCCGGTCGAGCGATTGGGGGATCGGGCCGATCGGCTGGCCGATCGGCTCCGGGAGACACTCGGAATGACAGCTTCGAGTGAATGGTCGCAGGCATATCTCGGCGGCGGCAGTGCGCCGGATGCGGCGATCGCGTCGGCTTGCGTTCGGATCGAGCCTCCCCTGCCCGGCCGATGCTCGGGAGCGACCGAGGCGAGCCGGGCCTTGCGGATGGGAGAACCGAGCGTGGTTTGCCGGGTGCAGCACGGGGCGCTCTGGTTCGATCTCCGCGCCGTGGCTGAAGGGGACGACGAGGCGATCGTTCAGGCGATCGAAGGGCTGGTCCGCGCCTGATCAGGACACCCCGGCTTGTCCGAGACGGGTCATCGTGCCTAGGATACAGGAATGTCGAACGATCGCTCAGAACGCGATCGGGAATCGTGCATCGGAACACGATGTGGAGAGGTGATGATGGGTCGGCGGGTGGTCCTGGCAATGAGTGGCGGTGTCGATAGCTCGGTGGCCGCTCATTTGCTCAAGCAACAGGGATACGAGGTCATCGGCCTGTTCATGAGGACCGGAGCCCACGCCGAGACCGCCGAACGCCGGGCCAAGACCTGTTGCAGCGTGACCGATGCGCTCGATGCCCAGGCCGTGGCCGATCGGCTGGACATCCCCTTCTTCGCCCTCGACTTCGAACGCGACTTCAGCCGGATCATGGATAACTTCGCCGACGAGTATCTCGCCGGCCGGACGCCGAATCCGTGCGTACTTTGCAACGTCTGGCTGAAGTTTGGCAAGCTCTGGGCCTATGGCAAGCAGGTTGGGGCCGATTTCGTGGCGACGGGCCACCATGCGAGGATCGTCACCGACCCGGACGGCTCGCCCCAGATCGCTCGGGCGCTGGATGCGGGGAAGGATCAGTCGTACGTTCTGTTCGGTCTTCGTCGCGAGTTGTTGCCGAACGTGCTCTTGCCGGTTGGCGAGTACTCGAAGGAGGCGATTCGTGACCTGGCCCGGGAGCTAGCCTTGCCGGTCCACAACAAGCAAGATAGCCAGGAAATTTGCTTCATTCCCGATGACGATTATTTGCGATTTGTGCGGGATCGTCGTCCGGGGTCGAGTGAGCCCGGTCGAATCGTTGATGAGGACGGCAACGAAGTGGCTCGGCACGAGGGGATCGAGGGATTCACGATCGGCCAGCGCCGCGGCCTGGGGATCGCCTTTGGCGAGCCGCGCTACGTGGTGCAGATCGAGCCCCAATCGAAGACCGTGACCGTCGGCCGCCGCGAAGCACTTGAAAAAGGTGGCCTGGAAGCCAATCGGTTCAACTGGCAGGTGCCTCGTCCTAAAGGCCCCCTGGCCTGCTCGGCTCAGATCCGGGCCAGGCATCGGGCCGTGCCTGCGGTGGTGGAACCGCTCGACGGTGACCGAGTTCGTGTGCGTTTCGACTCGCCCCAGCCGGCAGTGACTCCGGGACAGATCGTGACGGTTTACGATGGCGATCTGGTGCTGGGGGGAGGGTGGATTGACTGCGCGATTGATCCGGCCGATGTTGCCTGAACGCATCACTGCAGGGAATCAGTCGCGAATCATGCTGTCACAGGCCCCGTTGATCCTGCGTAGTAAGACATGAACAGTGGGGAAATCTGGCAATGACGCGGATTCGCCCTGTTCAATAAAAAGACTCTGGAATCCTGGCTTCGTCAATCGAATCGGTTAAAATCGACGTTCGTTGATCGGTTCGGTTGCTGAGGCATACGACGCATCGAGGGGCGTCCCCAACGACGGGGACGCATCGGTGCCGGGAAACGTTGAATTCGACTCGCCCGAGACATGCGGGCTGAGGACGGGTTGGAACACCCTTCAGGTGACCCGGATTCCTGGGGCCCCGGAGCGGGTGGCCGATCGTGATGTTCGCCGATCGTGAGGTCGTTGCGTGCGACGACCCATGACCATCAACTCAGTGCGTTGCCCAAAATTGCTTCCGGGCGGCGCTCTGCCGGGGTCGGTGCTTGTCCTGTGGGGGACTCGGTCCCGGGACGTGGCGTCCCATCCCGATCTGGCACCTCGTGATTCGAGACGGGCGAAATTTCGGCAGCATCGACCGGAATTGGAGCGCAAGTGGTGCCAGGTTCGATGTCGGGTCGTATGGTCGATTTTGAGGAGACTGAGGACACATCGCAACGATGGCAGGAATCGGACGGCAGACCTCTGGGGATGTCGGACGATTGGACCGGAACCTCCTCAGCCACCGCGTTCCCCGAGACTGCCTCGCGATGAGCCAGGAACGGGGCTGCATCCAAGAGGGACGAGCCATGTTAAAGGAACGATCGCAGGGAGTCGCCACGGCCCCGCAACTGTCGGAGATCGAGTCGATGGGAAGATGGACCGATCGCCACGCATCGGACCAGGCCCGACGTGCCTCCGCGGCTCGCCAAACCAGTGGACGGCGACGCAAGATCGACCCGACGACCAGTGAACGGGACTACTCTCCCGAAGAACTTGAGTTCATGACCGCGATGCAGGAATACAAGCGGCGAAGCGGCCGCATGTTTCCCACCTGGAGCGAGGTGCTGGAAGTCCTGCATGAGCTTGGCTACGAGAAGCACGCTGCGAGCGACGATGGCCGTCTGCTCTCCCAAGCTGCGGGTCCGGTCGCCCGACCATGATTGGTCCGCCGAGGCGGCCCCGGTTGACAAGGCGAAGGTCTCGGCGCTAAGGTGGTGCCCGATCTCGTCACGTCGACGACCTCGCCCCGGCCACGATCCGCAGTGACCCGTCCATGAGTGTTCGGACCCGATTTGCCCCCAGCCCGACCGGATTCCTTCACATCGGAGGGGTTCGCACGGCCCTGTTCAACTGGTTGCTCGCCCGTCATCACGGTGGGCAGTTCGTCCTCCGGATTGACGACACGGATCAGCAACGGCACGTCGAACGGGCCGTCTCCCTGATTCTGCAAGGGTTCCGCTGGCTGGGCATGGACTGGGACGAAGGCCCCGAGATCGGCGGTGACCACGGACCGTACTTCCAGTCGCAACGCGGCCATCTCTACCAAGAGGCCGCCGAGCGGTTGGTCGCGTCGGGGCGGGTCTATCGCGATTACTCGACCGAGTCCGAGCGCGCGGCCGACAAGGCCGCCGCCGAGGCCGAGAAACGCGCGTACCGATTTCGTCGCAAACCCTTGACCGACGACCAGATCGAACAGTTCGAGATGGAAGGTCGGCCTTACGCGCTGCGGTTCGAGGTCCCGCTTGGTCAGACCCTCGTGGTCAACGACCTGATCAAGGGGCCGGTCGAGATGAAGACCGACGAGGTGGCCGACTTCGTCATCGTTCGCCCCGACGGCTCGCCGCTCTATAACTTCGCCAGCGTGATCGACGACGCCGAGATGAAGATCACGCACGTCGTCCGAGCCGAGGAACACCTGACCAACACGTTCCCGCAACTGCTCATCTTCGATGCCCTCGGTTATCCGTTGCCGCAATTTGCCCATGTTCCCTATGTGGCGGCCCCGGGCTCGAAGAAGAAGCTGTCGAAGCGGGACGGGGCCGTGGGGTTGCATGAGTTCATCAACGAGGGGTACTTGCCCGAGGGGATGCTCAACTACCTCGCTCGGCTTGGATGGAGCTACGACGAGACGACCGAGATGTTTTCCCGAGCCGACCTGATCGAGAAATTCTCGCTCGATCGCGTCAACAGCTCCCCCGCCAGTCACGACCCGGACAAGCTGTTCTGGATCGAAGGGGAATGGATGAAAGTGGCCGAGCTGGACCGGAAGGTCCACCTGACTGCCCCTTATATCCAGCATGCCGACGAGTTTGTGGCCTGGAGCCGCCGTCGGAAGGATCGGAAGGAAGATCCGCCGGCGGCCGAGGATCAGGAGATCCTGGCATTCCTTCAGAAGCCCTCCGAGGTTTCGGAGGCCGAGGCCGAGCGGTACAAGCAGGTGATCGAGGCCCTGGGCGATCGGCTCAAGGTGGCGTCGGACATCATCAAGCTGGGCCGCTACTTCTTCTCCGAGGAGATCAGCTACGACCCCGACGCCGTGAAGAAGCGGCTCCGCAAGGAAGGGGTGCCCGAAATCCTCGAAGCGATCCAGGGGATTTTGGCCGAGGTCGAGCCGTTCGACCTGGAGACCCTTGAAGCTCGGATCAAAGGGTACGCCGAATCTCAAGGGGAAGGGATCGGCAAGGTGGTCAACGCCGTTCGGGTGGCCACGACCGGCCAGGGAGTGGGACCGGGCCTGTACGACTGCCTGGTCATTCTCGGCCGAGAGTCCTGCATCGACCGGATTGCCCAGACCCGGGCGATGCTGGCCGAATCCTGACCGTCAATTGTGTTTCTTGAGACGACGTTTCTCTCGTTTCCCGCTGCTCGTGTTGCACCAAGGCCGAACATCGAATCATGCGCACCTTCGTCACCGGTTCCATCGCTTACGATTACATCATGGTTTTCCCTGGCAAGTTCCGCGAGCACATCTTGCCGGAGAAGATGCATGTGTTGAGCGTCTCATTCCTGGTGGATTCGCTCAAGCGGCAGCGCGGCGGGACCGGGGCAAACATTGCCTACAACCTCGCCTTGCTCGGGAACCGGCCGATGCTGGTCGGGGCCGTGGGTGAAGACTTCGGCGAGTATCACAAGTGGCTCGAACAGCACGGCGTGGATTTGTCGGGCGTGAAGACGCACTCGGGAGAATTTACCTCCTCGTGTTTCATCAATAACGACCTGCAAGACAACCAGATCACGGCCTTCTATCCCGGCGCGATGGTTCATGCCGCGGCGGTCTCGCCGATCGAGTTCGGAGCCTCGGATCGAGACCTGGTGGTCATCGCGCCGAACGATCCGAAGGCGATGGCCCGGTATGCCGCCGAATGCACCGAGCGAGGAATCCCGTATCTGTACGATCCCTCGATGCAGATTCCTCGGATGTCGAAGGAGGAGTTTGAAGAAGGCTGTAAGGGGGCGAAGGTCCTGATCGGCAACGACTATGAGTTTGGCATGATGGCCGAGAAGCTCGGTGTGGCCGAACAGGAACTGCACCAGCGGGTGCCGATCACGGTTGTGACCAAGGGGGAAGCCGGTGCGACGATCGTGGCCGACGGCCAGAGCTTCGACATTCCCCCCGCGAAGCCGAATCAGGTTGTCGACCCGACCGGAGCGGGCGATGCCTTCCGCGCGGGCCTGATTACCGGCATGGCCCGCGGCCTCTCGTGGCCGACCGCCGGCCGCATCGCCGCCCTGACGGCCGTTCACGCCGTCGAGCATATGGGACCGCAGGAGCATTCCTACTCGATCGCCGAGTTCGTCGAGCGCTATCGGGCGAATTACGGAGCCTCGGACGAGGTCGAGACGCTCCTGAAATAATCGCCACGGTCTCGGGAGGGCTGGGCATCTTCCGGCCCTCTCCACGCAGAATCGTCCCTTCCTTGGGGGCCATCAAGGGGAGGCGAGCGGTGGGAGCGATGACCCGGACGTTTCTGGCGGTTGCTCTGCCCGATCCGACCCGCACGGCCATTGAGTGCCTCCAGGGAGAGCTGCGAGCGTCGTGGCCCGGCCTTCGGTGGACCGCCCCCGAACAGCTCCACCTGACCCTCGCCTTCCTCGGTGACGTGCCGACGAACGAGATTGATCGGCTTGGCGACGCTCTTGACGGGACCGTGGGGTCCATCCCCCGGTTCGCTCTGGAACTCCAGGGGTTGGGGGCGTTTCCGAGCCCAGGCCGGGCTCGGGTCCTCTGGGTCGGGATCGTGGGCGAGGCGCTGACGTTGCTGGAGGCGTTGCAGCGATCCGTTGTTGAGGCGACCTCGTCGGCTGGGCATCCGCCGGCGGACCATCGGTTCCACCCTCACGTCACGATGGCGCGGTCGAAGACGGGCCGAGGACCGTCGCCGAATCTGGTGGCGCTGTGTGATCGGTATGAGACGTGGAAGGCAGGAGCGTTTCCCGTCGAGGCGGTTCTGCTGATGGCCTCGGAGCTGACGCCCAGGGGACCGATTTACCGGGTCTTGCGATCTGCGCCTTTGGCCGCGACATCGACTTGACTTCTCCCCCTTCGGCGCGATAGATTGGTGTCCTTGCGTACAGGAATGATGGGGTGAGGTCCGTAACGACGATCTCCAAGGGGAGGCGATGCCGTGGCCCGGAAGTCTAGTGCGAGTGCGGCGGCGGATACCAAGGCGACGGCATCGGTTTCGGCCGAGCAAAAGGCGCTGAACACGACGATCAGCCAGATTGAGAAGTCGTTCGGCGCCGGGGCGATCATGAGGCTCGGTGAGCAGAGCCACCTGAACATCGCGGGGATCTCGACCGGCGCCCTGTCGCTCGACCTGGCCCTGGGAGGAAAAGGCTTGCCCCGAGGCCGAATCATCGAGCTGTTCGGCCCCGAATCGAGCGGTAAGACGACCATCGCCCTTCATGCCGTGGCCAGCGCCCAGCGAGCCGGCGGGGTGGCGGCGGTGATTGATGCCGAGCACGCGCTCGACCCGTCGTGGTGCAAGCGGCTGGGGGTCGATATCGAGTCGTTGCTGGTCAGTCAGCCGAGCAGTGCCGAGGAGGCGCTCCAGATCGCCGAGATGCTGGTCATGTCGAACGCGGTCGATGTGATCGTGCTGGACTCGGTGGCCGCGCTGGTGCCCAAGGCGGAAATTGAGGGTGAGATCGGCGATAGCCATGTCGGCCTTCAGGCCCGCTTGATGAGCCAGGCCTTGCGGAAGCTGACCGGCGGCGTGTCGCGGTCGAAGAGCGTGATGATCTTCATCAACCAGATCCGCGAGAAGATCGGCGTGATGTTCGGCAGCCCCGAGACGACGCCCGGCGGCCGGGCCTTGAAGTTCTACAGCTCGTGCCGAATCGACGTGCGGCGGATCGGCTCGGTCAAGGATGGCGAGGATGTCGTCGGCAGCCGGGTGAAAGTGAAGATTGTCAAGAACAAGGTCGCGCCGCCGTTTCGCGTCTGTGAGTTCGACATGATGTACGACCAGGGGATCAGCCGCGAAGGCGACCTGATGGATCTTGGCATCACGGACAAGATCATCGAAAAGTCGGGTTCCTGGTTCAACTACGGCGATACCCGACTTGGCCAGGGGCGCGAGAACGCCAAGCAGTTCCTCCGCGATAATCCGGCGATTACCGAGGAAATCACGGCCCGGATTCTCGCCAAGCACAACCCGGGGGAGGCCGTTTATCCTCCTCCGGGCGACAACGGCGAGCTGATGGATGACGAGTCGGAGGTTTTCGCCGAGGAGTGACCGACCGACCGGGGCCGGGCTTGGTTCGCTTGGCACAAGCTCGGCCTTTGTCTTGTCGATCCGGGACGAGGCGGGAACAATGGGGGATGAAGGCCGACCCGACCGCCATCATCCCCGGGTTTGGACGACGTTCCTCCCTGCCGATCGGATCGCATGATGACCCACCTGCTTGCCTCCGCCCTGCTTGCCCTCCCTGTGACGTTCGTCTCGATGGTCGAAGACGGCCCAGAGCCGATCGACGTGATCTCGGCGCTCGAACAGGCAGTCTCTGATGCGATCGAACACGCCCGCCCGGCGGTCGTGACGATCGACCGCGTGAAATCGGACGATGGAGAGACGCTCGCCATTCGCGGACGGAACGCGATGCGAGCGCCCAATAACCCGAACGGGGTGGTCTTCATTGACGGCTTCGGAATGCGTAATGATGGTCCGGCCTCGGCGGATTACGTCTCGTACGACTTCGGTTCGGGAGTGATTGTCGGCGACGAGGGGCAAATTCTGACGACGTATCACGTGGTGGCGGGCGCGGCCAATCTGTTTGTGAGGGTTCAAGGGCTTGAACCCTTCGAGGCGGAGATCATCGCCGCCGATCCGAGGAGCGATCTGGCCGTGATTGCTCCGGTCGGAGGGCTGGCGCCGTTTGCCGAAGGGGCCTTTCCCGATCCGATCCCGATTGGAGATGCGTCGTTGCTTCGACCGGGGTCCTTTCTGGTTGCGCTCGGCAATTCGCACAATGTTTCGAGAGACGGGCAGGCGTCGGCGAGTTTTGGGATTCTCGCGAATTCGGCTCGCCGATTGATCGCGCCCAGCAATGATTTCGGTCAGGTCGTGCCGACCATGCTCCAGCACTATTCGACTCTCTTTCAGCTCGACTCGAAGCTGAACCTTGGGATGAGCGGCGGCGCGGTCGTGAATCTGAAAGGCGAGTTGATGGCGATTACGACCGCCTCGGCCAACGCGGTTGGGTATGACCCGAGGGCCGGCTACGCCATACCGATGGATTCACTCGGCCGCCATGCGCTTGACGCTCTGATCGAAGGCAAGGAGGTCGAATACGGCTTTCTTGGCATCTCGTTAAGCAGCCCCTCGAATATCATCCGAGAAGTTCAGCCGGGAACGCCGGCCGGTGAGGGGGGATTGCTCCAGGGAGATTCGATCGAGGAGGTCGCTGGGCAGCCGGTGACTGACTTCGATGGCCTGGTCCGATCCGTCAACCCGCTGCCGGTCGGCGAGCCGGTCGAGTTGACCATCCGTCGCGATGGTCGGGTGTTGACCAAGGAAGTCGTCCTCTCGAAATTCCCGATCGAGGGGGAAATCATCGCCACGACCAAGAGCGAGGCATGGCGAGGCATCCGTATCGACTTCCCGAGCGTGATTTCTCCCCGAGATGAGCTGTTGACCGCGATGGCTCGGGGAGGGGTTGGCGTGGTCGAGGTCGTTTCCGGGACTCCGTCCGAAGAAGCCGGCCTTCGGGTTGGCCAGATCATTACGCAGGTCGATGGGAAGGCGGTTCGGACCCCTCGGGCCTTTCGAGAGGTGGTCAAGGATCTCGACGGCAAGGCCGTTCGGCTCAGCACCGACCGGGGGCCGATCATGATCGAGCCGGATGCTGGGTCCGAGATCGACTGATCCGAATCGTTGCTCAACGGGGGCAGGCTGACGCTGCCTCCGAGCCGTGCTTTCGGGTATTCTGGTGCAGATCGAGACGCGCCGCCTGACGATGGACCGGCGCGGTCGGGGCCTTGCGCGACGTTGGCCGCCGCGCGACGGAGCCCCGCTCCCCGTCTTTTCCGCGGCCCGATCCGGCCCAAGGCCCACCGCCGATGACCACCGACGACCTCCGCGAAGCCTACCTCGACTTCTTCGTTTCCAAAGGGTGCGAGCGCCGATCGAGCGATGTGCTCGTGCCGCGGGACGACCCGACCGTCTTATTCACGCCGGCCGGGATGAACCAGTTCAAGCGTGAATTCATGGGCCTGGGCGACCCGAGCTTCAAGCGCGCCACGACCTGCCAGAAGTGCATTCGCACGGGGGACATCGAGAACGTCGGCAAGACCGGCCGGCACATGACGTTCTTCGAGATGCTCGGGAACTTCTCGTTCGGCGACTACTTCAAGAAAGAAGCGATCCACTGGGCCTGGGAGTTCCTGACCAAGACACTCTCGATTCCGAAGGATCGCCTGACGATTACAGTCTACCTTGATGACGACGAAGCGTACGACATCTGGCACAACGAGGTGAAGGTCCCGGCCAACCGGATCACCCGGATGGGGGAGGACGACAACTTCTGGCCCGCCGGTGCCCCGTCCCACGGTCCGAACGGTGTCTGCGGCCCCTGCTCCGAGATCTTCTACCACTACGATGACGGTCGAGAGGTCGAGATCTGGAACCTTGTGTTCACGCAGTTTAATCGCGTGGGAGCGAATCAGCTCGAACCTCTCCCGAGCAAGAATATTGATACGGGGATGGGTCTGGAACGGGCCGCCTCGTGCTTGCAAGGCGTGCAGACGAACTTCGAGACGGACATCTTCTCCCCGCTTGTGGCCGCGGTGGCCGACGTGCTCGGGCAGAAGTACGACGCCGAATCACTTGACGGGATCCGCATCCGACGTGCCGCTGATCATGCCCGTGCCCTCACGTTTACGATCTTTGAAAACGTGCAGCCGGGACCGAACCAGCAAGGCTATGTCGTCCGTCGCTTGCTGCGGAGAGCGGTGCTCGACGCCTACCTGATGGGGCGTCGGGAGCCGTACCTGTTCGAGATCATCCCGCTCGTCGCCGAGGTGATGAAGCGGCCCTACCCCGAGCTGACCGACAGCGTTCGCCGAATTCAAACAGTCGTCCGCGAGGAGGAGGAGCAGTTCCTCCGCAACATCGACACCGGCTTGAAACTGTATAACGACACGGTTCGCAAGACCAAGTCGGCCGGCTCGGACGTGATCTCCGGCGCGGCGGCCTTCCGTCTGCACTCGACCTATGGCTTCCCGATCGAGATGACCGAGAGCCTTGCCGCCGAGCAGGATCTGGCCGTCGATATGCCGGAGTTCGAGCGCGAGCGTCAGAAGCATGCCGAGACCTCCGGTCAAGACTCCGCCGCAGCCGTCTTCGCGACAGGACCACTCGATGCACTGAAGCAGGACTATCACGCCGGCAGTGAGTTCCTTGGCTACGAAACCACCGAGGCCGATGCGACCGTCATCGGTATTGTTGCCCAGGGGCGCCTGGTCGATCGAGAAACTGCCGGAAGTGGCGATCCGGTCGCTCTGGTGCTTGATCACTCGCCGTTTTACGGGGAGTCGGGCGGGCAGATTGGCGACATCGGACTCATCGAAGGGGACGGGTTCCGCTTTCATGTCGAGGACACCCAGCGCGATCGTGGATTCATTCTCCACATCGGCCGGGTTGATGACGGTACGGTTTCCGTCAATCAGCACGTGAAAGCCCGCGTGGATGCCCCTCGTCGCGAGGCGATCCGACGGGCGCACTCGGCAACGCACGTTCTCCATCATGCGTTGCACCAACATCTTGGCAAGCATGCGCAACAGGCGGGCAGCAAGGTGGAGCCCGATCGGCTGCGGTTCGACTTTTCCAACCCCGAGTCCGTGGGGCGAGAGCGACTTCGAGACATCGAGGAAACGGTCAACGACCGGATCCTGCGGGGTGAGACAATCCAGTGGCGAACGATGCCGCTGGACGAGGCCAAGCAACTGGGCGCCATGGCGCTGTTCGGGGAGAAGTACCCGGATGTTGTGCGGGTCGTAGAAATGGGCGAATTCTCCCGAGAACTGTGCGGTGGTACGCACCTGGCCAGCGTCGGGCAGATCGGTCTGTTCAAGATTGTCGGCGAGGAGTCGGTCGCGGCCGGTACTCGGCGTGTGGTCGCACTGACGGGCAAGGCGGCACTCGACTACGTGCGGCAGGAGGAGGAGGCGCTCGCGGCCGTCGCCAGTACGTTGAAGGTCCCTGTGCAACAGGCGGCCGACCGGGTGGCCGCGTTACTGGAGGAGATCAAGACCCTTAAGAAACAGGCCAGCCAGCGTCGGGAATCGCCGAAAGTCTCGGCCGATGCCCTGCTTGAACAGGTTCAAGAGATTGGTGGAGCAAAGGTGATCGCCGCGGCGGTCGAGGGGGTTGCGCCCGACGAACTTCGTCAGTTGATCGACGTGGCACGCCGCAAGGTCGAGTCGGGGCTGGCCACCTTGCTGATCACCGCCTCGGAGGGGAAGGTCATCCTCGCCGCGGGGCTGACGCCCGACCTGGTCGAGCGTGGTCTTCATGCCGGAAACTGGCTGAAGCAGGTGGCTCCGGTGGTCGGTGGTGGTGGTGGCGGTCGCCCGGATTTCGCCCAGGCCGGAGGGAAGAATCCTCAGGCGATTCCTCAAGCAATCGAGAAGGCGCTTCAGGTGGCGAGAGAGACGCTGGGCGGCTGATTCGAGAGGGGCCGGCGGGTTCAGACGCCCTGTTCGAGAGAACGGGGCGTTCGTCGATCAGGCAACCTGGAACCACGCTCATGTCCACATCTCAGCGGAAGATGATTGGCTTGCATGGGAGGTACCCGGCGTCTCGGACGCCGGGGCCTTTGGGGCGTTTCGACGCGGCCGACCCCAACGTGCCGATGTGCATGGCGGGCGACACGCCCGGGGCTCTGGGGACACACGCCGATCTTGCCTGCCCGGAACCCTTTCAGACGAGGTTGCCGCCGAAGAACGTGCCGTTGCTCCTGTTCGACCTCGATCGCGTGGCCCGCTTTCTCAGGAGCGTTGGGGTCGCAATGGCCGAGGAGTCCTTCACGAGAGTCGAGTGGAAGGAGTACGACGAGAGCACCTTGTTGAATGTTCTCATGTTCTGGAATCAGCCCGGAATGGCCGTGGTTGTTCAGGGCAACCCGGTCGACATCAAGGCAAGGGCGGATGAGCATGTCGATCGCTTGATGACAACGTTTATTCGTAAGTGTGCCGAGGGGCCAGAACCTGCCTTAACGTATCTCGACCAGCAAAAGCGGATTCGTGACACGGCGTTGACTCACATTCAACAGACGATTCAAACCTCGAAGGAAATCAATCAGGAGGTTATCAATCTTGCCAATTATTGGATCAGGTTCTTCGCCACGGTGAAGACCGGGTCTGACCTGTTCATGATCGGGGCCGGGCTGGTGAGTGGTTTGGGTTTCATCACGCCGTTTGTGACGGGGGTGACGTACTCGGTTGTGACGGACTGGGCCAAGGGGTCGGAGGCCAAGGGGGTCGGGCTGGTCGTTGCGTCCGAGGTTGGCAAGGAGGCCGCCAAGCAAGGAATCCAGTCCGGAAGCAAGGCCGCGGCGGGTGTTGCCATTCCGGCCGCCCTTCAGGGGATCGACCGATGGGATGCCGAGGCGAGGATTCTGGAGAAGCAGGATCTGATCGATCGGTATCAGAAGGAACTTGTCGGGAAGGGCCACCGAAAGGCGACGATTCTGAATCGTCGAATCGGGACGCATACGGCGGAGATGGAACGGTTGAACGCGGCTGCGTCGCCGATGCGTCAGGGGGTGAGCAAGAGTTTTCAGGCGGTCGCCCGAAACATCAAATTCGTGTTTGCCGCGACGTCTGCTTACGAGAGCATCGCGGATCTGGTCGAGGTCTTCGAGAAGACCAAAGAGGAGTAAACCCACTCGCGACCGTTGGGGGGTTGGGAGAGGCTCAGAGTTGGGAAAGCCGTTGGAAGGATGAGCCGACCTTGACGGGCGGATCGAGCCATCGAAGTTTCGGCGTGACCTTGGGGATGTAATCGACCAGGCAGTCGATGTCGAAATGAGCGATCCGGTCGAGGGCGTCGGTGATGGTCGGGTCACCCGAGTCGCGGAGTTTGGCCAGCACGTGGGCGTCGTCGGCCAGGAGGTCGTCTTCGACGAGAAGTCCGGAATCGAACGCGGTCCGCAGGGCGATGGCGAACTCGTTGTAGATGTAGGCCTCGGTGGGGCTAGCCCACCATTCGCGGTTCATGACCTCAAAGAGGCTGACTGCTTCTCGGGCGGCGGAAACGCTGGTGAAGACGATGGTTTGATCGACGACATCAAGGGCCGCGAGCATCCGGGAAACGACCGCAGGGTTCGACACGCCACAGGCCAGGCTATCGCGAAAGAAATAGTCGATGCGGTCGGCGCAGAGCCAGGGCAAGGGGCGTTCGAGGAGCGGGTAGATCGCGTCGTCGTAGAAGTCTTCGGGAGCGAACCCGAGGCGGTTGATCGCCTCGACCAGATCGGGTCGATGCAGAAATGAGGGCTTGATCAGTTCGTGATGGTTTTGCTCGTCGGATTCGTAGAGGAAGTCAACGGCGTGGGAAAACGCCGTATGAGAGATGTCGTGCAACAGCCCGGCGACCTGTTCACGGCGGTCGGCCCCGAGGCGGCGCAAGAGAAGGTGGACTCCGAGGCTGTGCTCGAACCGGGTGACCGCCTTGAAGGAAAAGGCCAGGGCCGAAGGGCCGGCTTGCCGGATTCCCTTGAGACGCTGCACGGTCGGACAGGCGATGAGTGCCAGCAGATCGGGGTCGGTAATGGCCGATTCCCCGTAGACCCGATCCGTCCAATGCATTGCGTCCGACCCCCGAACCCCGCGCGGAATTTGGTCACGATCCCCGTATCGTCTCATGGAACGATGATCTTCTGTACCCTTCGCGATTTCAAGCCCGACTGGCGGCGAGCCGTTTCGCCGGTTCCCCGGCGCGGCTAAGATGAGGCAACGGAGGGACTCGCCGATGAGCAGTCCTTCGCACATCTCGATTGGGTTCTGGCAGGGGAGAGAAACTCGTGAACGGCATCCCGCGGCGATGCCTCGCTTGGGTGGCCCTGGTCACCCTCGGAGGATTGGTTTCAGGCTGTGGTGGAGCGGGTTCCGGAGGCCAAACGACCGCGGAGATCGGTCCGGAAGGCCCCCGCTTGATCTTCATCTCGAACACCAATTCCGACTGGTGGAGCGCCGTCGAGAAAGGGATGCAGGACGGCGGAACCGAGTTCGGTGCCGAGGTGAGCCTTCGGCGCAATGATGGGCAGGTGCAGGGGCAGATCGACAAGCTCCGGGAAGTTCTGAGCATGCCGGACGTTCACGGCGTGGCGATTTCAGCCCTGGAGGCCAATGCCCCGGGAGTGATCGACGCGATGAACGACCTGCAGAAGGCAGGCAAGGTTGTCATCACCATCGATTCGGATGTCGACGCGGCCCACGCCGATGCCAGGCGGGCGTACATCGGCACGAACAACGCCGAGGCCGGTCGGGTTGCCGGTCAGGCCCTGGCCTTGCTTCGCCCGGAAGGTGGAAAGATGGCGATGTTCGTCGGGGCTGCCTCGGCGGCGAATGCTCGGGCTCGGGAAGAAGGAGTGCTTGAAGGGGCCGGAGATGCCTTCGAGCGGACCCAGACCTGGGAAGACAGCGGCGACCACAGCCGGGCCCGGCAGAATGTGCAGAGCGCGTTGTCGAAGACGCCGGACCTCGGTGCTCTGGTTGGGCTGTATTCGTATAACGCGACCGGAATTGCCGAGGAGATGGCCAACTCGCCGCAGGTTCGGGAGCGGGTGACGGTGGTGACCTTCGACCTCGACGAGGCGGCCCGCCCGCACCTGAATCTCGGGAACATCGATGCAACGATCTGCCAGAATCCGTATGAGATGGGACGTCTCGGTGTGCAGTTGCTCAAGGCGTTGATCGAGAAGGACGACGCCACGGTGGCCGAGATTCTTCCGGATGGCAAGTACCGTGATACCGGGGTGAGGATCGTCGTCCCGCAGACGGAGTCTCCGGTCTCTGAGCTTCGAGACGATGGCCTGGAGGTCCTGACCATCGACGAGATGAATTCGTGGCTGGAGAGCAAGGGACTGCAATCGACATGAGCGACGAGGCGAAACCGTCCCCGGACGCTTCCCCGACCGGCTTGAGGTTCCTGGCCTGGCTGAGGGACTCGGAGGCTGGGCTGGTCGGGGCGATCCTTGCGGTTGTGGGTTTGATTTACGTGGTGGCGCCGGGTCCGAGCTTTCTGTTTGAGCCGGGCACTCCTCGGGCGTTTTTCACGTCGTACAACCTGCAAACCCTTTTCCATGTGACCGCCCTCTACGGTGTGCTCGCCGTGGGGGTGGCCGTGGTGATCATCGCGGGAGGGATTGATCTGTCGATCGGCGCGATGGTCGCGCTGTCGGCGGTGGTCGCGGCGAAGCTGATGACCTCGTGGCTGCCCGGTATTGGCGAGGCCGGCCCCTTGACGACCGGAATCCTGGTCGCGGCTTCCGTGACGTTGATCGGGTGGATCGGGTTGACTGGGGCCGGGGGTCGCTGGGCGAACATCCTGGTCATCGGGGCGATTCCGGCCGCGGTCATTGCGGCGGGGGTCGGGGTCGTTTCCGGGCCGAGGGATCCGGGCTCGTTTGTGGTGGCTCTGGTTGAGATCGGACTACTGATCACGTTGGTCTTGGGCCTTCGTCGCGGGGCCGATGAACAGGCGGGTGCGTCGGCGGCGGCCCTGGTTTGGGGGCTGGCGGCGGGATCGCTGGCCGGGTGGGGATCGAGCGGCAATGGGTCGATCGCCTCGATCGCGCTGGTGGTGGCCGCAGCGAGCCTGGCCATCCTGATCGGCGTGGTGCTTCACCTTCGGCAAGGGGCGGTGGTCTTCGGTGTGCTGGTTGGGGCAGCCGTTCTCTGGGGAATCTCCTCAGGTGAGAGTTCCTCGGCCAACGTTCCGATCGGCACGTTGGTCGCCTCGGTGACGCTATCCCTCTTGCTGGGGCTGGCAGTCGGAGCCGGTCACGCC